>DATHUY010000106.1 GCA_035461765.1 Longimicrobiales bacterium | reverse complement strand
CGTGCGTCGGACGGGCGCACCTGCGCGCTCAGGAGTGCGGGTGTGAGCAGCACGGCGGCAACGCCTGGAACGATGTGTCGCATGGATTTCCATCGCTGGACGAATGAACGTGGCAGGGTAGGTGTCCGTGAACGTACCTGTGAAATCACCGCGGCGCAAAAATGCTACGGCCGGCGGACGCAGGCAGCCAGCTCGTGCCCCCGGTCACCGATCCTGCCCGACCGGGAGTCCCCGCACCTGCAACAGGGCCTCGACCACCGCATCGCGGCCGCGGAACTGCCGGTATGCCTCCGCGCGGTCCGTAGTATTTCCCGGCGCGAGAATGTGTCGGCGCATGCCCTGGGCAATGTCGCGATCGAACACGTCCCCGGACTCCTCGAACGCCTGCCACGTGTCCGCGTCCATCACCTCGGACCACAGGTAGCTGTAGTAGCCCGCAGAGTATGCATCGCTCGTGAACAGGTGGTTGAAGTGCGGCAGCCGATGGCGCAGCGCGATCGCGTCCGGCATCCCGATCTCCGCCAGCGCGTCTCTCTCGAACGACGCCGCATCGATCGCGCCATCCGGCCGCATGTGCATCATCATGTCGAGGAGTGCAGCGGAGAGATATTCCGTTGTCGTGTAGCCCTGGTTGAACGTTTCGCTCGCCTCGATCCTGTCCACGAGCGCCTGCGGCATCGGCTCGCCCGTCTCGACGTGAAGTGCGAAGCGGTCCAGTACGGGCCGTGTGAGCACCCAGTGTTCCATGACCTGCGACGGAAACTCCACGAAGTCACGCGGAGTGACGGCGAGACCGGGATAACGGACCTCGGACAGCAGCGTGTGCAGCGAGTGACCGAATTCGTGGAACAGTGTTCTGGCATCATCGCGCGAGATCAGCACCGGCTCTCCCGGTGCACCCTTCACGAAGTTGTTGTTGTTCGACGACAGCGGCGTGCGCCTCTGGCCGGTGAACGTCTCGTGCCCTCGATACGTCGAAGCCCAGGCACCCGACCGCTTGCCCGTGCGTGCAAAGTTGTCGGAGTAGTAGAGGCCGACGTGGCGGTCGCCCTCGCGCACTTCGTAGACGCGCACGTCAGGATGGAAGACGGGCACGTGGCCCGTGATCTCGTGGAACGTCAGACCGTACAGCTGCCCGGCGGTCCAGAACGCCGCCTGCATCATGTTGTCCAGCTCGAAGTACGGCTTGACCTCGTCCTGATCGAGATCGTAGCGCTCCTGGCGCACCTTCTCACCGTAGTAGAGGTAGTCCCACGGTCCGAACGTGATGTTGCTCCCCGCGCGCGCCGCGACAGCGCGCATGTCCGCGACTTCCTCTTCCGCGCGGGCCACGGCTGCGGGCCAGACGCGCATCATCAGCTCCATGGCACGTTCCGGGTCCCGTGCCATCGTGTCCTCCATCCGCCAGTGTGCGTGCGACTCGTAGCCGAGCAGGCGCGCGCGCGCGGCGCGCAGCTTCACGATGCGTGCGATCGTCGACTTCGTGTCGTTCGCATCGCCGTTGTCACCGCGCATCTTGAACCGGGTCCACACGCGCTCGCGCAGCGCGCGATCCTTGGCATACGTCAGCACCGAATCCACGCTCGACCGCGTGTTCACTATCGCCCAGCCATCGAGTCCGCGTTCCTCAGCGGCCGCGCGGTATGCCGAACGGAGCGAGGCTGGCAGGCCGGACAGCCGGGTCTCGTCCGTGATGTGGATCCACGTGTTCTCGTCGTTCAGGACTTTCGATGCAAACTCCGAGAACAGTCCCGCAAGCTGCTGATTGATGCGTCCGAGCTCCTGCTTCTGCGACGAGTCGAGTGCGGCGCCGGCCCGCACGTACTGCGCATGTATCCGTTCGACCAGACGCCGCTGCTCCGCCGTCAGTCCTGCCCGCTCACGGTCGACGTGCACTCTGGAGATCCGGGCGAACAGCGCGTCATTGAACGTGATCTCATCCGATGCCGCTGCCAGCTTCGGCGACCACTCACGGTCCAGCGCCTGGTACTCCGGCGTGCTCATGTTGCTCGTCATCACCGAGAACACCGTGTTCACCCGGGACAGCTGTCTGCCCGCATCCTGCAATGGCACGAACGTGTTCTCGAACGACGGCGGCTCCGGGTTGTTCGTGATTGCGCGGATCTCGGCACGGCGCGCCTCGATGGCCGTATCAAACGCCGGGGGGAACAGTTCCGGCCGGACCCGGTCGAACGGCGGCACGCCGCCATGGGGTCCGGTCCACTCACTGATGAGGGGATTGCTGGTCACTGCGTCCGCGGGCAGCGGGGAACGTGGGCGTAGCGACTCATGAACTCACGGCCTCCTTGAAACGAATCGGGAAGATGGTCTCGAAAAGCCGCTGGCCGCAACGCCACTCCGGCCACGCGAGCGCGGTCCTGCGCTGTGCCCTTTCATCCAGTCCGTGTAGCACCTATCCTGTGGGCACGGGGCCTCGGCCGGTCCGCGCCTGCGGCTGGCAGGCACCCGCAAACCCCGCGACCAGCGCACATGTTACTCCAATCTCCTCCTCCCGACACCGTAAACAGGTTGGCGGAGCACCGGATCGTCGGTAGCGCGCCACGAACCGAGCTGGAATGGCTCGCATCCCACGGACGGATCCGCCGCCTCGAGCCGGGCGAGAAGATGGCCCGGACGGGAGATACGGTGGAGCGCACGGACCTCGGACTGGAAATCGTGCTGCAGGGCCGATTCGCGGTGTGGGTGGACCGCGGCGCCGGCTCTCGAAGAGTGATGGAGTGGCGGGACGGCGACATCTCCGGGCTCCTCCCCTTCTCCCGCATGACCACCTATCCCGGCGACGCCATCGTGGATACGCCGCTGGAGACCCTTTCCGTCCATCCGAGTCATTTCCCGGAGCTCATCCGCGAGTGTCCCACCGTCACCGGCTTCTGTGTCCATGTAATGGTGGACCGGGCGCGCGTGTTCAACACGAGCGACGCGCAGGACGAGAAGCTGGCGTCACTCGGAAAACTGTCAGCCGGCCTAGCACACGAGCTGAACAACCCGGCGTCGGCGGTGGCCCGCAGTGCGCGGCTCCTCCAGCAGGCGATGAACGATGCCGACCGCGCCGCGCATGCCCTCGCGCTGGTAGGGCTGGACGCGCGCCAGGCCGCAGCGGTCGACCATCTCCGGGAAGCGTGCATGAACGCTCCTCCGAACATCTCCCTCTCTCCGCTCGAGCGCGCCGACCGCGAGGATGAGATCGCCGAGTGGCTCGATGCCCACGACCTCGATCAGTCGGCGCTGGACTCGCTCGCCGAGTCGGCCGTGACAATCGACGCCCTCGATGCCGTGGCCGAGCACCTCGGCGGTGACGCTCTGGATGCCGCCCTGGACTGGGTCGCCGCAGGCTGCGCTGTCCGTACCCTCGCCAGCGAAAGCGAGCGCGCCGGTACGCGCATCTCGGAGCTGGTCGGAGCGATGAAGCGGCTCACCCACATGGACCAGGCCCCTGTGCGGGCACCGGTCGACGTCGAGCGCGGCCTCCGTGATACGTTCATGGTGCTCGGTCACAAGGCCCGCGCGAAGTCGGTGGGCGTCAGGATCGATGTCTCGCCCGACCTGCCTCCCGTCCACGCCGTGGGCGGCGAGCTCAACCAGGTCTGGATGAACCTGCTCGACAACGCGCTGGACTCCGTTGATGTCGGAGGCCACGTGACCGTTACGGCCAAGCCCGAAGGTCGCTGGCTGGTCGTGCGCGTCATCGACGACGGACCGGGCATCGCACCGGAGCACCGCAGCCGCATCTTCGACCCGTTCTTCACGACGAAGCCACCGGGCGAGGGTACGGGCCTCGGACTCGAGATCGCGCGCGCTCACGTTCGCGGCAACGGCGGCGACATCGAGTTCGACTCACGGCCCGGCCGCACAGAATTCAGTGTATCGCTCCCGCTCTCGGAAGCGCCTCCCTCCCTCCGGACGCCATGATGAGCCCCGGCGCACGACCCGTCGTCCTCGCCGTCGACGATGACGTCGAGGTCCTGAACGCCATCGGCCGTGACCTGCGCGCCCACCTGGGCCGCGATTATCGCGTCGTGAAGGCGGGCTCGGGCGCCCAGGCACTCCAGGTCGTACAGGAGCTGAAGCAGCGCGCCGTACCGATCGCCCTCTTCGTCGTGGACGAGCGCATGCCGGACATGAGGGGAACGGAATTCCTGATCCGGGCGCTCGAGATGGTACCCGACGCACGCCGCGTTCTCCTGACGGCGTACGCCGACACCCGCAGCGCGATCACGGCCATCAACGAGATTCGCCTCGACCATTACCTGACGAAGCCATGGGACCCGCCCGAGGAGCGGCTGTATCCCGTCGTCGACCAGCTGCTGGCGGCCTGGTCTGCGGAGGCGAAGCCACCGTTCCAGGGCATCCGGGTCGCCGGGACGGCCGTCTCGCCGGCCAGCTACGCGGTGAAGCGATTCCTGTCCGCGAACCAGGTGCCGTACCAGTGGTCGGACGTGGAGCGGGACGCTTCCGTGCGCGCCCTCGTGCAATCCGTGGATCCGGGGATGTCACGCCTTCCCGTCGTGTTCTTTCCCGACGGATCGTATCTGGTTCAGCCCACGACCCGTGAGCTCGCCGAGAAGGCCGAGCTCGGTACGCGCGCGCGGCAGAAGTTCTATGAGCTGATCATCGTGGGCGGTGGACCTTCCGGTCTCGCAGCGGCCGTGTACGGCGCGTCCGAGGGGCTGTCCACGCTGCTGGTGGAGCGCGACGCGCCCGGCGGCCAGGCGGCCACCAGCTCCTTCATCGAGAACTACCTCGGCTTCCCGGACGGCGTCACGGGCGCTGAACTGGCCCACCGGGCGGCGCAGCAGGCCCGTCGCTTCGGCGCCGAGCTGCTCACGGCGCAGGAAGTGAAGGCCATCCGTCGCAACGATCCCTACCGCGTCGTCGAGCTCGCCGATGGCACGGAGCTGAGCTGCTACGCGCTCGTGCTCGCGAGCGGCATGGAGGTCCGGCGGCTGGATGTGCCGGGGCTCGAGCAGCTCGCTTCGGCCGGTGTATACTACGGCTCCGCCCTGAGCGAGGCGGCGCTGTACCGGGACCGGGACGTGGTGGTGGTCGGAGGCGCCAACTCGGCCGGCCAGGGCGCCATGTTCTTCTCGCGCCAGGCGCGCAGCGTGAGCATCCTGCTGCGCGGGCCCAGCCTGAGCCGATCCATGTCCCGCTACCTCATCGACCGCATCAACGAGACGGCCAACATTCTGGTTTGTCCCAATACGGTCGTGACGGCCGTGCAGGGAAACGGCCGGCTCGAGGCGGTTGTCGTGAAGGACACGGAAACGGAAATGGAGAACACCATCCCGGCCGCGGCCATGTTCATATTCATCGGCACCGCACCGCGGACCGCGATTGTTGCGGATCTCGTGCAGCGCGACCCGCAGGGCTTCGTGCTCACAGGCCCGGACCTGATGACCGAGGGGCGCCGGCCCGCAGGCTGGACGGCGGACCGCGATCCCTACCTGTTCGAGACCAGTGTCCCCGGCGTGTTCGCCGTGGGCGACGCGCGCCACGGCTCGGGCAAGCGCGTCGCCGCCGCCGTCGGTGAAGGCTCGGCGACTGTAAGCATGATCCACGAGTACCTGCGCACCGTGTAGCAACGCTCCGCTGCAACGCTCCGTGCACTGCGGATACATCCAGCCACGCTCCACGGAAGGGGACCATGGCCGATCTGGAAAAGGCACTCGCAACACAGCTCGCAAACATCGAGAAGCGCACCGGCCAGTCGCTCGAAGAGCTCGCCGGGATCATCCGCTCGAGCGGGCTCACGAAGCACGGCGAGATCGTCAGCATGCTGAAGGCGTCGCTCGGCATGGGACACGGCGATGCGAACACGCTTGCACACACGGTAAAGAAGATGACGGATTTCCCCACTGCAGCAGATGCGGCGGCGGATGCGGCGGAAGCCGCCGACACACTGTACGTGGGTCCGAAGGCGGCGCTGCGACCGATTCACGACCGTGTGATGGCGGCCATCCACGAGTTCGGACCGTTCGAGGAAGCACCGAAGAAGTCCTACGTCAGTCTGCGTCGCAGCAGGCAGTTTGCGACGGTGGGTCCGGCAACGAAGACACGTGTCGAGGTTGGACTCAACATGAAGGGTCTCGACGCCACCGATCGCCTCCAGGCGCTGCCCGCCGGCCAGATGTGCAACTACCGGGTGAGAATCGGGTCGGTCGAGGAGGTCAATGACGAGCTGATCGGCTGGATCCGGACGGCGTACGAATCGGCGGGCTGACGCGCGCCCGCGTGCTCGCAGAAAATGAGCCGGCTGACTCGGACAGTCGCGAGTTGATCCGCACGAAAGGCCACAATGTACGGCACCTGCCTGTTCTGTAACGCCTCGCTCGGGGCGAACGAAGTGATCGAGACGTTCCCCGTCGGCCGCCGTCTGGCCTTCGACGCGCGCCGGGGTCGGCTCTGGGTCGTATGCCGCCGCTGCGAACGGTGGAACCTGAGTCCGCTCGAGGAACGCTGGGAAGCGGTCGAGGACCTCGAGCGCATGTTCCGGGAAACGCGGATTCGAGCATCCACCGAGAACGTCGGACTCGCCCGCCATCGCGAGGGCCTCGAGCTCGTCCGCATCGGCCAGCCGCTCCGCCCCGAGTTTGCGGCCTGGCGCTATGGCGACCAGTTCGGACGACGGCGCCGCCGCGCGATCCTGTACGGTGTCGGCGGGATCGGCGTGTTCGCCGCCATCACGCTCGGTGGTGCCGCCGCCGGCCTCATCAGCGGCGGCATCCTCGCCCAGTCCGGCAACTTCGTGAACCTGTGGGTGAACGGGCGCACGCGTCTGAAGCTGCGCACGGATGCGGGCGACGTGCTCCGCCTGAAGACCCCCGATCTGCTGGGCACGCGTATTCGCGCCGCCGATGATGACGTCGGCTTCGCCGTCGAGCTGCGCAGACGCAAGAAGAAGTACTGGTTCGAAGGCGAGGAAGCGCGACGCGTGGCCGGGCTGGTCCTGCCGAAGATGAACGCCGGCGGCGGCAGGAAGGAAACGGTGCTGGACGCTGTGGGCCAGATCGACGTCCATCGCCACCCGGACGCGTTCCTGCGCACCATTGCGCAGGGCAACGTGTTCACGGACAAGAAGGGCGTCCCCGGTTACGTCAACAAGATGCCGAAGGCCACGAAGCTCGCCGTCGAGATGGCGCTGCACGAGGAGTCCGAGCGTCGCGCGCTCGATGGCGAGCTGTGGCGGCTGGAACAGGAGTGGAAGTCTGCCGAGGAGATCGCGTCCATCGCCGACGATCTGCTGGTAACGGAGGACGCGCGCCGTCGCCTGGGCGGTCACCCTGATCCGGACGTCGAATCGGAGTGACCGTTGGCGGCTTCCGCGTACCAGACGCTGCCGCACGCGTTACGGATCGTCTCCACCGCGTCACCGCTTGCGTACCAGCCGCATCTCGATGAACTGCTGCCACGTGCGACCCTGATCGCGCGTGTATTCGCCGATCTCATACCACGTGCCGGCATCGTCGACGGTGATTGTGTAGCGCACGCTGTTCCCGATACGCCACACTAAGCGGCCGGGCTCCGCATCCACTTCCGCTTCGGTCGTTCGCCCGCCCGACAGGAAGGAGCGCATGACGTACCGGTGCGCGACCGCGTCGTAGCCGATGAACGCGACGGCATCGTGCACCACCAGTGTCGTGTCGGTGGCATCCACTCCACGCCCTTCGATGAGGATCACCTGCCCATCCAGCAGAGGGCGGATCCGCTCCGTTTGCAGGAACTCGTGGCGCGTGCCGTCCGGCCCCATGATCCAGCCGGAGCCTGCCCAGTCGCCGAGCAGGAAGTCGACGACTTTCATCGCTGAACGGGTGTCAGCCTCCATCTCCGGCGTGGGCGCCTGCTGCGCGGCGAGCGGCGTCACCGTCGCGAGCAGCACCAGTGACGCGGCGCATATTCTCATCATGAGCTCCCCCGTTGTCAGGTATGTGGCCGCAGCCCTGGGTCCGGCCGGTCGCCCATTATCGCAGACCGCTGGGGATTGCGCTTGAAGAAAAGCGACATGTGACGACGCCGCGGCACGCGGTTCAGGGTCGGACGTCCACGTGCTCGATACGTCGCGTATGCGAAAGGAAGCTTTCCGGCGACTGGCCGGTGAGCGCGGAGAACTCGCGGATCATGTGCGCCTGGTCGGCGAAGCCGAGCTGCGCCGCGAGACGCGACCAACCGGCATTCTCGCTCGCCAGCGCGTCGCCCACCGTGCTGCGCAGGCGGCGGATCCGGGCGAACTGCTTC
>DATHUY010000105.1 GCA_035461765.1 Longimicrobiales bacterium | reverse complement strand
GGCAACACTGCGGCGGCTCGCGCTGCTGCTCACGATCTCGTTCTTCACCGCCGGCTGTGAGCTGATCGGCGACATCTTTCAGGCCGGCCTCGTCGTCGGCATCATCATCGTCGTCCTGATCCTCGGCGTCGTGTGGTGGATCATCGGCAAGTTCCGGCGGGGAGCACGCTGAGTGGCGAGCGACTGAGCATCCGGGGGCTTCCAACGGCTTTTTTTACCACAGAGCACACGGAGCACACCGAGACGGATTTTTCGGGCGCGATGGCCGTGCGGGATGTCCGGCAGTGTGGCTTTATTGATTGATTCGCGGGGTGATCCGGATCATCGGTTCGGTGATCCGGATCATCGCCGCGTTGAATCAACCAGCCGCGCGCACTCCGCGTCTTTCAAAAAATGGAAAACGAATTCGGCTCGGACCCGGAAGCCCGCTCCGCCACCGACATCCCCCTCTGGGTGCTCTGAGTGCTCTGTGGTGAATAAATCCCCTTCCCCTACCTCCTCCCCCCGGCTCCCGGCCTCCGACTCCGGACCGGCGGCGCAGGCTCAGCCTTCAGCTCCACCGGATTCTCGCGCAGCAATCGCAGCGCTTCCTGGACGGCGCGTTCGAGCTGCGGGTCGCGGCCGGCGATGACGTCCTTCGGCGTCATCTCGACATGGATGTCGGGAGCAACGCCCTCGTTCTCGACGGCCCAGCTGCCATCGATGTCGAAGAAGCCGCCGCGCGGCGCGATCATGGTGCCGCCGTCGATCAGAGGTGGCGTGTCCCAGGTGCCGACGAGGCCGCCCCACGTGCGCGTGCCGACGATCGGGCCGACATTGTTGAACCGGAACATGTACGGCAGCAGGTCGCCGCCGGAGCCGGCCATTTCGTTGATGATCATCACCTTCGGTCCCCAGATACCGGCACCGGGTGATGTGAACGGGACTCGCTCGCCGACAGCGTTGTTGAAGTATCCGTGCAGTCGCCGGTTCATGATGTCGACCATGTAATCGGCGGCCGAGCCGCCGGAGTTGAACCGCTCGTCGATGATCGCGCCCTGGCGGTCCTGCTGCGCGAAGTAGTAGCGGTTGAAGTACGTGTAACCGCCCTGCCCCGTGTTCGGCACCCAGACGTACGCCAGCCTGCCGCCGGACAGCTCGTCGACCTTCCTGCGGTTCTCCTCGATCCACGCGCGCTGCCGCAGCTGACCCTCGCTCGATACCGGCACGACGGTCACGAGCCGCGAGCCGCTCCCGTTCGCGTTCGGACCGACACGGATGGCCGTCTGCTGGTTGGCGGTGTTCTCGAAGTGGCGATAGATCGATTCGGAAGCACGCACGTCGACGCCGTTGACCTCCAGGATGTAATCGCCCTCGTTCACATCGATGCCGGGGCCGCTCAGAGGCGCACGCAGACCCGGGTTCCAGTTCTCGCCGCTGTAGATTTTCGCGATGCGATACCGGCCGTTGCTGATCTCGTAATCGGCCCCGAGCAGCCCGACATCGACGTCCGGCACATCCGGCGCGTCGCCGCCGCGCACGAACGAGTGGCCAATCGATACTTCGCCGCCCATCCAGTCGAGCAGGTAGGTCAGGTCGCTGCGGTGTGCGACGTGGGCGACGAGCGGCTCGTACATCGCCTTCGTCTCCACGTAATCGGCGCCGTGCATGTTCGGCACGTACAGGAAATCGCGCTGGAAGCGCCAGCCTTCGTCGAACATTTGACGGAACTCCTGCCGCGGGTCGACGTTCACCCGCACATCCGCCAGGCTGAGCCGCCCCGTCGTTCCGGTCGGTGCCGCCTTGTCCGTGTCGACGATCGACCAGTTCTGCCCCGCGCGGAACAGCATCTTCCGGCCGTCCGTCGAGACCGTGTACTGCGAGACGCCGGTCGTGAACGGCTTCGCCTCGCGGTCCTTCATGACGTAGCGATGCAGCGTCGAGCTGCCGCCGGCGCCCGGCGACGCCTCCAGATAGAATACAGTGCCCGCCGCACCGGCACGCAGCTGCGAATAGTCGCGCTCCGGCACATTCAGCGAGATGACGCGCTGCATCAGTCCATCGAAGTCGATGCGAACCGTGGGCGCGCGCGCTCCTGCCGCAGCGCTGCGCTCGCTGCGTGCACCGCCGGACGCGTCCGCGGCTGCGGCAGTGTCTGGTTCCGCATCGGTGCTGCGGTCTCCGGCACCAGCCGGCTCCTCATCGGACTCCGGCAGCAGCGGCGATGGCTCGTCCGCCGGCAGCACCGCCAGGTAGACGGCCCGGGTGACGGGACGGTCGTAGGATGACATGTCGAGCCATCCGGTGTTGAGCGCCCAGTTCGTCGACGCGAGGAAGTACAGATACTTCCCGCCCGCGTCCCACGCCGGCCACGTCGCGTCCGACAGTCCGTCAGTGAGCTGATGGATGCGGTTCTCGCGCGTGTCGTACACGTGGATCGCGTGGAACTGGCTGGGCAGCCGCTTCGCATACGCGATCCATCGCGAGTCAGGCGACCACGCCGGATTCATGCTTCGTTCCGGCGCCATGTACGTATCCGTGTCCGCATGCGTCGCGCGCCCGCTCTCCACGTCCACTACCCACAGGCGCAGGTCCGTGTCGGTGAACAGGATGCTGCGCGAGTCCGGCGACCACGCGGGCGTGAACTGGAACGTTGGCGACGGCAGATCGAGCACGCGCGGCTCGGCGAGACCGTCCTGCTCGGAGATCACGAGACTGTATTCGCCGTCCGCATCGCTGAACCAGGAGACCCAGCGGCCGTCCGGCGACCACGCAGGACTGCGCTCAGCGACGCCCGTTGTACGTGTGAGGTTGCGCCAGTCGCCCTTCTCGAGCGGCACACTGATGATCTCGCCGCGCGCCTCGAACACCGCGCGCTTACCTGTCGGTGAGATGGCCGCGTTGCGCAGCGAGTTCGGCGACACTTCCTTCCACTGCGGCATCAGCCACGGGAAGTCGCCGCGCACCGTGATGTCCAGCCGCTGCGGCGTGCCCGCTGCCGGATCCAGTGTGTGCAGATAGCCCGCCTGCTCGTAGACCAGCGTGCGACCGTCGGTGCCGAGCGTCTTCACGTCCAGGTCGCGGTACGTCGTCACCTGCCGCAGCTGCTTCGTCCGCGTGTCGTACGCCCAGATGTTGTTCGCGAAGTCACGATCGCTCAGGAAGTACACGGTCTCACCGATCCAGACCGGATCACCGTCGTTGCTGCCATCCCACGGCGTGACTTCCTCGACGTCATGTGTGCTCATGTCGAGGATCCACACCGGCCGGTTCTGGCCGCCGCGGTAGTTGCGCCACTCGTCCTCCCACGGACTCACCATGCGGTACGCGAACCGTCGGCCGTCCGGCGAGAACTCGCCCTGGTGCGCGCGCGGCATCGGCAGCGCCTGCGGGAAGTCGCCGGTCAGGCCGACCGTCCAGAACTTCTGACCGGTCGGCGCATTCGTGCGTCCCGAGGAAAACACGATGCGCGACCCGTCCGGTGTCCAGCCCTGCACGATGTCGGAGCCCGGATGCCACGTGAGTCGCACCGGCTCGCCGCCATCGACCGGCAGCACGTAGACATCGGTGTTGCCGCCGTACTGCGCGCTGAACGCGATCGTCCGGCCATCCGGCGAAAAATGCGGATGCGTCTCCTCGCCGGGGAAACTCGTCAGCCGGCGCGCGGCGCCGCCCGTGCGTGACGCAACCCAGAGGTCGTTGCCATACGCGAACGCGACATGCGACGCACTGAGCGTCGGCTGGCGCAGCAGCCGCGTCGTACCGTTGGCCGGCCCGGCATTCGACGTGGACAGGCCCTGCGGCGCAGCGGGCGCGACGGACGTGGCCGTGAGCAGGAGCGCGAGGAGTGCCGGATGGCACAGCAGTCTGCGGGAGGCGGGCATCATTGCAGTTCACTGTTGAAGTGGCAGTCGGACGCGGCACCCCTTCTGCAAAACGGCTTATGGGAGCTGCGCCGTGTCCCGCGCCGCGGCTGACTGCACGCAACACGGGTATGTAGAATGGGAGGATGAGCCGTTTTGCAGAAGGGGTGCCGCGTCCGGCTCAGTCCAGCGACTGCTTCTCCGCCGTCGTCAGCGACCGAACCGCGCCCGGCTCCAGACTGCCGAGCCGCACCGGCCCGATCGCAGTGCGGATCAGACGAACCACGTCGTATCCCAGCGACTCGAGCACCCGCCTGATCTGCCGGTTCTTCCCTTCATCCAGCACCACCTCGATCCACTGCGCGCCGCGGTCCATCCGGGAAACCGCCCTGAACCCCAGCACCTCGCCGCGTCCCGCGTCGACACCCGCGATCGCACGGTCGATGTCCGCATCCGCCAGCGGACGCGACAGCTCCACCTCGTATCGCTTGTCCATGTGAGTGGACGGATCCAGGATGCGGTCCGCCCAGCGCGTGTCGTTCGTGAACAGCAGCAGGCCCTCACTGCCGAGATCCAGCCGGCCCACGGCGTTGACCCGCTGCACATCGCGCGGCAGCAGATCGTGGACGGTCGGCCGGCCTCGTTCGTCGGATGTCGTGGTCACGTATCCGGCGAGCTTGTGCATCATGAGGTAGACACGCTCGCCCGCACGGACGGGCTCGCCATCCACGGCAATGCGCGCACGGCGCATGTCAACCCGGAATGACGGATCCGTCACCGACCGCCCGTCGACCGTGACACGACCCGCGCTGACGAGCTTCAACGCCTGCGCTCGCGAGCACCAGCCGAGCTTGGAGAGCGCGCGGGCAAGACTCACCGCTTCCGCCTTCCCTTCAGACATGAGTTGCAACCGAATCGGGTGCGGCCACGATCGGCTCATCACGGGAAACCGGGCACGCACGCCAATTTCCGCGCATCTGGCCCCGGGAGCGGCACAGCGCCGTCACCGTTTCCTCCATTCGTGCGTTATAGTTCGACGGTGCAGAACAGGTGGCAGAATGTCGCAAGATATTGGTGTGCTTGATCCTGCGACAGGTCACGACAAGCACCGTCGCGCACGGCCGCACGCCGCGAGGGCAGCGGCCATTCACCAGACAGGTATGATCATGAGACGATTTGCTATTGCTTTTTTTTCTGGCGCTGCAGCGCTTGCATTCTCCGCATCCGCCGCTGACGCTCAGACGATCGGCGTCAAGCTCGGCGCGTCCCTCTCCAACCTGAGCATCGACGGCACCACCGGTGACTCCGACTGGAACACCGGCTTCGTGGGTGGTGGCTTCATCCGCTTCGGCTTCGGCCGGCTCGGCATTCAGCCGGAGATCCTCTCGGTCACGAAGGGCGCCGAGTTCGACGGCGGCGATGGCGGCGAGGACGAGGCGATCAAGATCGAGTACATCGCTGTGCCGATCCTGCTGCATCTGCCGCTGACGTACGGCTCGTCGTTCGCGCCGTACATCATCGGCGGTCCCGAGTTTGCCTTCGACATCGGCTGCGAATTCTCCGGTGCCGGTGGCGACATCGACTGCGATGATCCCACGGTTCCCGATGGGCCCATCGAGAGGAAGGACATCGACATCGGCCTCAGCGCCGGCGGTGGCTTCGCGTTCGCAATGGGTCCGGGCGCGCTCCTCCTCGAGGGTCGCTACACCTGGGGTCTGACGAACATCAGCGACATGGCGGACGCCGTTGAGCTCAAGAACCGCTCGGCCTACATCACGGCCGGCTACTCGATCCCGCTCGGCCGAACCTACTAGGAAGCGCGACGGGGGCGGAGCCAGCGTGCTCCGCCCCTTTCCGTCACACCCCACCGGTCTCCGCCCATATCCTGCGCCAGTCCTCATTTCAGACCGACCTTCCGCCCTCCATCCCGTGCCCTGCAAGGGTCGCAGGACCGCCCGACTGGAACCGTAGCCCGGCGACGCTTTATTATCAGTGCACCCCACTCGACCAGGAGCCGTGATGCACATCCGGAAGCCAGCCGACATTCCCTCGTCCGAGATCACGCCCGAGTCCGTCTATCTTGACCGGCGCAGGTTCCTGCGCCTGGGCGCGACGGGCGCCGTCGCGGCGTCCCTGACGCCGGGGGGTCTCGCCGCGTGCACATCCGAAGACGATATGGCAGGGGCGGAGGAGCAGGAGAAGGTCACGCCGCTGAAGGACATTACGTCCTACAACAACTTCTACGAGTACGGCACGGACAAGAGCGATCCCGCCGAGAACGCGCCCGGCCTGCTGCGCACATCGCCGTGGAGTGTGGCGGTCGAAGGTCACTGTGCCAAGCCGGCCGTGTACTCACTCGAGGACTTCCTCAAGCCATCGGCGATCCAGGATCGGACTTACCGCCTGCGCTGCGTGGAGGGCTGGAGCATGGTCATCCCGTGGCGCGGCATCCCGCTCGCCGATGTCATCCGGCGGGCCGAGCCGACCGCGCGGGCGAAGTTCGTGGAGTTCTTCACGCTGCTCGATCCGGAGCAGATGCCGTATCAGAAGACGAGCCTGCTGGACTGGCCGTACGTGGAGGGGCTGCGCATGGACGAGGCGATGCATCCGCTGACCCTGCTGGCCACAGGCCTGTACGGGCGTGACCTGCCGGAACAGAACGGCGCGCCGCTGCGACTCGTCGTGCCCTGGAAGTATGGCTTCAAGAGCATCAAGTCGATCGTCAGGATCCGCTTTGTCGAGCGCCAGCCCACATCGACGTGGATGCAGTCCAATCCGTCCGAGTACGGGTTCTACTCGAACGTGAATCCGGAAGTCGATCACCCGCGCTGGAGCCAGGCCACGGAGCGTCGCATCGGTGAGTTCCGCCGTCGTGACACGCTCATGTTCAACGGCTACGCGGACCAGGTCGCGAGCCTCTACACCGGCATGGATCTGAGGCGGAACTTCTGACGGAGGAGGCACCGGCACCGCCGTCGTCCCGCAAAGGCGCACGCAGCCCCTCGCGCCGCCGTACGTCGGGGTCCATGGTGGCCACCAAAGCCGCCGTCTGGGCACTCTGCCTCACGCCCGCCGGATTGCTCGTGTGGCGCGGGTTCACAGGTGGCCTCGGCGCGAATCCCATCGAGTTCATAACGCTGCGCACCGGCTTCTGGACGCTGGTCCTGCTCATGGTGACGCTCGCGATCACACCGCTGCGCCGTGTGACCGGGTGGAACCGCGTCATTCAGTTCCGGCGACTGCTCGGCCTGTTCGCGTTCTTCTACGCCACGCTCCACTTCCTCACGTACGTCGCACTCGATCTGTTCTTCGACTTCAGTGCCGTCGCCGCGGACATCGCGAAGCGACCCTACATCACCGTGGGTTTCGCGGCGTTCCTGCTGCTCGTGCCGCTCGCCGCGACATCGACGAAAGGCGCGATCCGGCGTCTCGGCCGCAACTGGCTCCGCATCCACCGACTCCTCTACGTCAGTGCCACCCTGGCCGTGCTGCACTTCTACTGGAAGAAATCCGCGAAGTCGGACATCGCCGAGCCGCTGCTCTTCGCTGCGATCCTCGCCGCACTCCTGCTGTTTCGCATCGTCTACCAGTACCGTAAGCGACGTGGCAACGCCGCCTGACTGGCGCTGATCCTGCAACGTCGTCGCCGAAGTAACTCTTCAGGAGACGACGATGGCGAGCAGGAAAACAGCAGGCAGCAGAACTGCAGCGGGAAAGACCGCCGCGAGGAAGTCATCCGCGGGGAAGTCCCGTTCGAAAAAGGCAGGCGCGCGGAAGTCATCCGCCAGCACATCATCCGCGAAGAAGGCCGGCGCGCGGAAGTCTCCCGCGAAGTCGCCCGCGCGGAAGTCGTCCGCGAAAGCACCCGCGAAGAAATCAGTCGCGAAGAAGTCCGCGACCGCTCGTCACGCAGCGAGCGGCAAGCGGGAAGCACAGCAGCAGCGCGCGCTCCAGAAGGATCAGGAGAAGCGGCGCGCGGCCCGCGAGAAGAAGCAGGCCGGGATGAAGGAGAAGGCATCGCGTACCGGCGCTCGCGAGTACCCGAAGCCGCCGCTGCCGGAACAGCACCTGCGCAAGCCCGGGCTGGAATCGGATCTCGAGCCGCGCCCCGATTACCTCGCGCCTGCGTACCGCGGCGCCGGGAAGCTGGACGGGAAAGTCGCACTGATCACGGGCGCGGACTCGGGCATCGGCCGTGCGGTGGCGGTGCTTTTCGCGCGTGAGGGCGCTGACGTCGCGATCGCGTATCTGAGTGAGGACAGCGATGCTGAGGAAACGCTTCGCGCCGTGGAGGCGGAGGGTCGCCGCGGCATCCTGCTGCCCGGCGATGTGTCGGACCCTGCGTTTGCCGAGGATGCGGTCGCCGCAACGGCGCAGCAACTCGGCGGCTTCGATATTCTCGTGAACAACGCCGCGTATCAGGAGCACCAGAAATCGCTGCTCGACATCACGGACGAACAGCTGGAGCGGACGTTCCGCACCAACATCTTCGGCTACTTCTACATGGCACGCGCCGCGCTGCCCCGCCTCGGCGAAGGCGGCGTCATCATCAACACGGGCTCCGTCACCGGCATCGACGGTTCCGGCGGTCTGCTCGATTATGCATCGACGAAGGGCGCCATCCACGCGTTCACGAAGTCTCTCGCCCAGAACGTCCTGAGCCAGGGGATCCGCGTGAACTGCGTGGCGCCCGGACCCGTCTGGACACCGCTGAACCCCGCCGACGTGGATGCAGAGAAGGCTGCGGAATTCGGATCGGACGTCCCGATGAAGCGGCCGGCGCAGCCGGAAGAGCTCGCGCCTGCATACGTCTTCCTCGCCGCTCCCTCCGACTCGAGCTACATCACGGGCGAGGTCATCCACGTGTTCGGAGGCGCACCGACGCCCTGATGTCGTGACCGGAATCCGTGGCTCCGCGGAGAGCCACGGAGCTACAGTGCGACGCCGCGCCATGCTATATTGGTGCAGGATCATATCTTGTCCCTCCTGCGACTGCTGTAATGTCACTGATCTGGGGAATCGTCGGCGCGGTGGTCGGCGGGCTGA
>DATHUY010000104.1 GCA_035461765.1 Longimicrobiales bacterium | reverse complement strand
CGTGAGGCCTCAGTGAGCGTTCGTGCGGCTGCGGTCGGACGGCCGCGGTTCAATTCCGAGAAGGCTCGACTGAGCAGGGGAAAAAACCGTGCACCGGGAGTAGCCCCGTCGACGACCGCCTGATGCAGCATGTCCAGGTCGGACTGCGGCAGCCCCCCCATCTCGATGGAAACCGCTGCGCTCGCGTACGTGTTCGACGACTGGGGGCGACTGCGAAGCTCATCCAGCCACGCCTCGTCCTCGAGTGCCGTTGCCGCGACCCACGCGGTGCTGCTCGACAGCCTGTTTTCCGGCCCCAGCCGCTCGAACAGGAAATCAGAGATCCGCCGCACCTCGGCGGTATCACCACGGAACGCGTACACCTCGACCTGGTGTGCAATGGCCGGCGCGAATGCGGAGTCCAGCGCTGCGGCGCGCGACCAGGCGTCCAACGCCCGCTGGTCGCTGTTATCGTAGCCGACCAATCGACCGTTGTGGAAATACTGATCGCCGAGATGGTACCAGGCCTCCACCCGGTCGGGAGCAGCGGCGACGATATCCTCCCAGGCGCGCACAGTCTGCTCTACGGACGGCGGAATCGGGTACTCCTCGCCGATCCAGGCGAGGAGGAACTCCCTGTCACGTTGGGGAAGCCGGTCCCGGAACGCATGCGCCAGTCGCTGTCCACGCTGATATTCGGGGCCGAACCCTGACCACGAACGCGTCAGGGCGAGACCGAACGCGGCGAGCGCGAACGTGGAGTCCTGATCGAGGGCCGCGCTATAGCGGCCCGCAGCCTCGGCGTAGCTGCCACGGCGGTAGAGACGCTGCCCATCCAGGTAGGCCCGAACTGCCGGCAGCGACTCGCTGAGCAGCGCCCCGGCCCGATGGCCCTCTCCCGCCCGCTCGCTCAGCAGCATCGCGACCACCCGGTCAACGAGACCCAGCAGGCTGTCCGCAGGAGCCGACTGCTGCGTACGTACGGGTCGGGAGACGGCAGAATGCAATGTTGCATTGATGACCACGTCACCTCCCGCAGATACCACTTCGCCGAGCAGCACCTGCGCCGCGCCGAGGCGCCGCGCCAGGCGCATCGCCTGATCCGGCGTGAGGTCATCGTCCGGGCTGTCGACCGTGCGCTTCCATGCGCTCAGCGCAGACCGTGAGTCCACCGCCCGGGGCCCGCCCTCGCCGGTCAGTTTCGCCGCCATCAGGTCGACCATCCCCTCGCGCAGCACGCCGAGTGACGCATCGCCCGCCACCCGGAACGGCAGCACGAGAACGGCGTTCTCGTCGAGCCGGAGCGCCACCACATGACGACGGACCGAGAAAAACGCGATCACGCCAAGCGTTACGAGCAACGTCCCCGCAGCAGCGGCGCGCACCGGAAACCGCCTCGACGCCGAGGCAGCACCGGGCGCATCGCGGTCCGCGGTGCGCTCCAGGCCGTCGGGGGTGAGATCGAAGGCCCAGCCCATGAGCAGGGAAATGGGGAATCCCACAACCACGGCAACCGCCACCAGCGTGACGGTCCATTGCGGCATCCGCAGTGCCGGGAAGAGCGTAGCCGCGACCTGCAGCACGATCCACGCACCCACGAGGTAGCCACCGGCGACCCTGAAAACACGCCGACG
>DATHUY010000103.1 GCA_035461765.1 Longimicrobiales bacterium | reverse complement strand
CGGACTGTTACGTCGGCTGTTCGGCTAGGCGCCGATCAGGCGATCGCTTGCCCGTGTCGGGTTGCGAAAAATACTCGAACTGGCCAAGGGATCACCTCCTTTTCAAAGTTCAACATCAGGCATCGACACCAGCGGGCCCTGTGTCCCGCGGTCCGGCCGCCGTTCAGCCTTGCTTCCCGGCGGCGGCCCAGCTCGCGAGGCTCGCGAGCGCAGGACAACTCTAATTGCATCCAGTTCGGTTTACAAGCCCCGCGTCAGCATGGCACGCGCTCCGCGGCCACGCCGCGCATCTTCTCCAACGCACGGACACATCGTATACTGCCGTCATGACACCGGAAGAGCGACTCAACCACATCGTGACGCTCGTGCGCCGCGTGCGACACGACGCCAACAATCCCATCACGGCGGCGCTCGGGCACGTACAGCTCCTCCTCGAAGAGCCCGGCGCGCAGGATCCGGAGATACGGGAGAGCCTGGTCGTGGTGGAATCGGAGCTGCGCCGCCTCATCGACATCATGCGGCAGCTGAACGAAGTGCGCGTCGACGAGCAGAGTTGACGCTATATCGCGCGTCGTCTATTCTCTCCGCGCGGCGGCGAGGGCCGCACGAATCGAGAACCGAACCTGCTGCAGCGTCCCAGGAGGCGCCATGGCTGATGTGCCCGGGGATCTCCTCTACACTGAGGAGCACGAGTACCTGAAGAAGACGGATGAGGCCGGCGTGTTCCAGGTCGGGATCACGGACTACGCGCAGGGCGAGCTGGGCGACGTGGTGTATGTCGAGCTGCCGTCCGCCGGTGAGAGCTTCACACGCAAGGATGTCTTCGGTACCGTCGAAGCCGTCAAGGCCGTGAGCGATCTGTACTGTCCGATCTCCGGCGAGATCGTCGAGGTCAACGCCTCACTCACGGATGACCCCGGTCAGGTCAACAGCGACCCTTACGGCGCCGGCTGGATGGTGAAAATCCGCGTCTCCGACGAGAGCGAGCTGGACACACTGCTCGGCCCTGACGAATACAACAAGCATATCGGCTGAGGCACGGCACGGGGCCGGCCGCGGCGAGTTGCGCCCCGGCTCCCGTGCCTGATGCACCCTTTCATCGGGGACCGTCCATGCGTCTCCATAATGCAGCCCACTTCAAAACGATCGAGCGTTTACCCTCCCTCTTCCGGGCGGTGGTCGTGCCTGTCCAGCGGACATGACAGACGCGCCGGGCTCGTGGCGGCTGATTGTGGGCACGGGAAGCGACCGGACCGGTGACGGTGGCGGCCGCCCAGCGGATACGGCTGCACCCGGCGCTCGCAACATGGCCGTTGACGAGGTGCTGCTGGAGTCGGTGCTGCAGGGCGGTCCACCTGCGCTTCGCTTCTATACCTGGGATCCCGCCTGTCTCTCACTCGGCCGGAACCAGTGCGCGCGAGATCTCTACGACCCGGGCCGCGCGGCGGCGGCCGGCATCGACATCGTGCGACGCCCGACGGGTGGCCTGGCCGTGCTGCACGACCGGGAGCTGACCTATTGCGTGGCCGCGCCTCTGACGCCGTTCGGCGGCCCGCGCGCGGCCTACGCAGGCATTAACCGGGCGCTCGTGGAGGGGCTGCGCAGATTCGGGGTCGCGGCTGAGCAGGCGACCGGCATGCGCGCCCGCGGTCCGCTGCACGGTGCGACGGAGCCGTGTTTCCACTCGCCAGCAGCAGGTGAGGTGGTGGCCCGCGGGCGCAAGCTGGTGGGCAGCGCCCAGCGCTGCGAGCACGGTGCGCTGCTTCAGCACGGCTCCATCCTGCTGTCCGGCTCACAGACGCGAGTCCTCGACCTCATGACGCGGCCCGACCAGGAGGGGTACGCGGCCGACCGGTCGATCACGCTCGAGGACCTGACTGGCGCCCCTGTGTGCGTGGCCGGGCTGATCGACGCGCTGCGCACGGGATTCGAGCGGATTTTCGGCACCCGTCTTGCGCCCGGGCGACTGGATCAACGCGAGAACGACCGCGCGGAACAGCTCGCCGGGCGCTACGGCGCCGACGAATGGACGTGGCGGCGCTGATCACGGAGACCTAACGTCCCCGGACATACTGTGGAGGCGGCGGATGCGGACGTGCAGAGCGATTTCGGAGCAGGTGATGCGGGCGTCCCGGTGGGGCGCGACCTGTCTGGCGCTGGCGGCGGGACTCGTAGCGGGTGCGTGCGGCGGCGACGGAGGAGGCGGTGGGGGTGCCGGCGGCACGGTCGTGGTGGGCATGCGCTCCGATTTCGGCAGCTTCAATCCCGTGACGAGCTCGGGGCAGTACGACCTGGAGCTCATGAACTACGCTCTGTTCACGCCGCTCGTGCAGTACGACGAGGGCCTTCAGGTGCAGCCGTATCTCGCCGAGTCGTGGGAGATGCACGGTGATACCGGTGTGACATTCCATCTGCGGCAGGACGTGCGCTGGCATGATGGCCAGCCCGTCACTGCGCGGGACGTCGAGTTCACGTTCAATCTCGCCAAGAACGAACAGACCGCGTCCCTCCTCGGCACGGCGTTCCTCGCCGAGGTCGACGCGGCGCAGGTCGTCGACGACTACACGATCACCTTCCACTTCGCTCGGCCACACGCGCAGGCGCTCGAGGACTTCTGGTGGCCACCGCTGCCACGCCACCTGCTCGAGAACGTCGCGCCCGCGGAGCTGCGCAATTCCGAGTTCAACCGGCAGCCGGTCGGCAGCGGTCCCTTCCGGTTCGGTGAGTGGCGCGCCAACGAGCAGCTGATGCTGGTGCGCAACGAGGACTTTCCCGAGGCGCTGGGTGGCCCGGCCGCAGCGGAGCGCGTCGTTTTCCGTGTAATTCCCGAGGCGTCCACGATGCTGACGGAGCTGATCACCGGCAGCGTGCACGTCGACATTCCGCTGATGCCGGACCAGGTCCGGCAGGTGCGGGACAATGCCGGGACGGAGCTGCACTCGTTCCCGGGCCGGACCGTCTACTTCCTGGGCTGGAACAATGCCCGGCCGCCGTTCGACGATGCCGCCGTACGGCGCGCGCTCGCGCATGCGATCGATCGGGAGGAGATCGTGAACGCGCTGCTGTACGGCGAGGGCGCCATTGCGACGAGCACGGTCCCGCCCTGGCACCCGCTCTATCCGGACGTCGCTCCCATCGCGCACAATCCGGAGCAGGCGGCGCAGATGCTCGAGCAGGCCGGCTGGACAGACCGCAATGGAGACGGCATTCGCGAGAATGCGCGGGGTGAGCCGCTGGCCTTCGAGGTGCTGAGCAGCGACGATCCACTGCGTCGCTCGGTGGTGGAGGTGCTGCAGAACCAGCTGCGGCAGGTGGGCGCGGACGTGGAGATCCGCGTCATGGAATTCCAGACGATGCTGCAGAATCATCGCGAGCGGAATTTTGACGCGGTCTTCACGAACTGGGTGCTCGATAACTTCCAGGTAGCCGCTGCGCCGACTGCGCTGTTCCACTCGCGGGAAGCGGACACGCAGCTGTCGGCAAACCGCAGCACGGTCCGGATCCCGGACCTGGATGCCGCCATCGAGCGGGGCACGCGCGCCACGGACGAGGGTGAGCAGCGTGCGGCGTGGCAGGCGATGACGGAGGTGCTGCAGCGGGAGCAGCCCGTGACGTTCATGTTCTGGCTGAACGAGCTGGCCGGGTCGCAGGCGAGCATGGGCGGTGTGGAGATGGATCCGCGCGGCGAGCTGCGCTCCATAGCGCAGTGGACAACCGGCGGCTGACGCAACGATATGGGCGCGTTCATCCTGAAGCGGCTGCTCGGCGCGATACCGCTGCTGCTCGGCATCGCAACGATCATCTTCTTCGTGCTGAATCTCGCACCAGGCGATCCTACATCATTCTATTTCAACCCGAACGTTCCGCCCGAGATCATCGAGCAGATGCGGCGGAACCTGGGCCTCGACCAGCCGCTGCACGTGCAGTACTTCCGCTGGATGGTGTCGTTCTTCCAGGGTGACTTCGGCTACTCTCTGGCGCAGAGCCGGCCTGTGTCCGAAATCGTGTTCGAGGCGCTGCCGAACACTCTCATGCTCACCGGCACCGCGCTGGTGCTCGTATTCGTGATCGGCATGTTCATCGGTGTGCTCCAGGCGGTCCGCCAGTATTCGATCTTCGACAGCACCTCGAGCGTCGTTTCACTGTTCTTCTACTCAATGCCGTCGTTCTGGCTCGCCCTGATGCTGGTGCTGATCTTTTCACTCAAGGCACACCAGTGGGGCTGGCCGATCGCACTGCCCGCGACCGGGATCACGAGCGTGGATTACGAGTTCATGAGCGCCGGCGAGAAGATCGCGGACCGCATCTCGCACCTCATCCTGCCCGTCGGCACGCTGACGCTCGCACTCGCAGCGGGCGTTGCGCGCTACATGCGCGGCCAGATGCTGGAGGTGATCCGCCAGGATTATATCAGGACGGCGCGGGCCAAGGGTCTGTCGGAGCGGACTGTGATCACGAAGCACGCGCTGCGCAACTCGATGCTGCCGGTGATAACACTGCTCGGTCTGTATCTGCCGTTCCTGTTCAGCGGCGCCATCTTCATCGAGGTGATCTTCGCGTGGCCGGGCATGGGTCGTGTCATCTACGACGCCATTTTCCAGCGTGACTACCCGCTCGTGATGGCGACCAGCTTCATCTTCGCCACGATCGTGGTGGTGGGAAACCTGATCGCAGACGTGCTGTATGCCGTCGCGGACCCACGCATCCGGTACGACTGACATGGTGCACGACGATCGCCGCGACAATATCCCGGACCCGGAGTCCGCACCGCCGGTGACGGTGCCGACCGGCGTGGACGCGGGTGTACCCGGCGACCAGTCGACCGTGTCGTCGTCGCAGCCCATGGGCGAGCGCCCGCCCGCGTACGTCCTGCTGCTGAGCGCGCTGCTGCCGGGCAGCGGCCATGCGGTCATGGGTGAATGGCTGCGCGGCCTCCTGGTGCTGATCCCGTGGGGTGTGCTGCTCGGGCTGGTCTACTGGGCGTGGGACCGGATCATCGCCGTCGGTGACGCGTCGCTCGACGATTACATCGCGCTCGCGACGCTGTTCGGGTCCATGCTGCTGCTCTGGGGCTGGGCGCTGTGGGATCTCGCTGTGCGCGGTCGCCGGGCCGCCGCGCGGACGGATTCGCAGTGGGCAATCGCCGCACGACAGTTCAAGCGGAATCGTCTGGCGCTGGTCGGTCTCGCGATCATCGTGCTGCTCTATCTCGTCGCGCTGCTCGCACCGCTCATCGCGCCGTTCGATCCCATCGCGCAGAAAGACATCGCGCGGACCGGATTCCTGGCGCCGGGCGGCGATAACATTCTCGGCACGGACCGCTTCGGCCGCGATGTGTTGAGTCGCATCATATACGGCTCGCGAATCTCGCTGGCGATCGGCTTCGTCGCAACCGCGATCAGCATCACGATCGGCACACTGCTCGGTGCCGCCGCAGGCTACTTCTCGGGCAAGGTCGACACGATCATCATGCGCTTCACGGACGTGGTGCTCGCGTTCCCGCGTCTGGTGCTGCTGATCATGATCGTGGCGCTGTTCGGCCCGTCGATCACCATGATCATCCTCGTGCTCGGTCTCACACAGTGGCCGGGCACCACGCGCATCGTACGCGGCGACGTTCTGAGCCTGCGCGAGCGAGAGTTCATCCACGCCGCGCAGGCGCTCGGCATGAGTCGCGCGCGTATCATGATGCGGCATCTGATCCCGAACGTGCTCGCGCCCGTGATCGTCACCGCCACACTCGGCATCGGCAACACCATCGTGATGGAGGCCGGCCTGTCGTTCCTCGGCCTCGGCGTCCAGGCGCCCACGCCGACGTGGGGGAGCATGGTTGCCGAGGGCAAGGAAACCCTCCTCGGCGCGTGGTGGGTGGCGACATTCCCCGGACTCACGATCGTGATGGTCGTGCTGGCGTTCAATCTCGTGGGGGACGGCCTCAGGGATGCGCTCGATCCGAGGCTACGTACATGATGAACGAGGGCACGCAGAGGGTGGCTTCGCGCGCGACGATCGTCGTCTTGGGCAGCAGAGCGCATAACAACAACGGAATGTATTCACCACAGAGCACTCAGCGCACACAGAGGGCGTTTTCGCGCGCGACGGGCGTCATCTTCGGCAGCAAGTGTTCTTTTTTTGTTAACAACAGAGAAACGCGTGCGTTGCGTCACCGGATCGCAGGATCAGCACCTCGAGGCCTGCCTCGCAGCACCTCTGAGTGCTCTGAGTGCTCTGTGGTGAATAAGCCGTTCGTGTGCCCAGCGACGAACCCGCCGTCAGCGCCAAGAGCGGTAGCCTGATGAACGAAAGCTCTCCCCTCCTCGAGGTCATCGACCTCCGCACTTACTTTCACACGGACGCCGGCACCGCGAAGGCGGTCGATGGCGTGTCGTTCGAGGTGCGGAAGGGCGAGGTGCTGGGGATCGTCGGTGAGAGCGGGTGCGGCAAGTCGGTGACATCGCTGTCCGTCATGCAGCTGATTCCGCGGCCGCCGGGGGAGATCCTGAAGGGCAGCTCGATACGGTTCAAGGGCGACGAGCTGGTCGGGGCGGGTGAGAAGCGGCTGCGTGATCTGCGCGGCAACGACATGGCGATGATCTTCCAGGAGCCGATGACGTCGCTGAATCCGGTGTTCCCGGTCGGTGACCAGATCGGCGAGGCGTTGCGGCTGCATCGCTCGATGAACAAGCGCGAGGCGCGCGAGCGTTCGATCGAGATGCTGCGCCTGGTCGGCATACCCAACCCGGCGCAGCGTGCGGATGACTTTCCTCACCAGCTGTCGGGCGGTCAGCGTCAGCGCGTGATGATCGCGATGGCCCTGGCATGCGAGCCGGAGCTGTTGATCGCCGATGAGCCGACCACGGCACTGGACGTCACCATCCAGGCGCAGATTCTGGATCTGCTGGCGGAGCTCCGGACGCGGATGGGGATGGCGGTCATCCTGATCACCCATGACCTCGGCGTCGTCGCGGAGGTGTGTGACCGCGTCGTCGTGATGTACGCAGGACAGGTCGTGGAGCACGGGACAGTCGAACAGATCTTCGCCGAGCCGCGGCACCCGTACACGGAGGGCCTGCTGCAGGCCGTGCCGCGCCTGGGTCGTCGCAAGGAGACGCTCGCAGTTATCCCGGGGACGGTGCCGAGCCCCGTACACTGGCCGGTCGGGTGTCGTTTCCACGATCGCTGCCCCTATGGCTGGGACAAGTGCGTCAGGGAGGCCCCGCCGCTGCTGGAAGTGACGTCGGATCCGTCGCGCGCGGCGCGCTGCTGGCTGGAGACGAACCCGCGGCGTCGCGCGGAGATCCGGTCACGCGGCGCGTTCGGCGTGACCATTGAAGGCAGTGCTGCGCCTGCCGAGGACTACCACCGCGCGGCGGCGCAGGCGGGTTCTGCCCCGCCGCCGGAGAGCGGCCCGCCCATGGAGCCGCCGGCGGAGCAGCAGCTGCCTGAGTCGGAACAGGATGATGTGGCGATCCACCGCCGACCGCGCGGAGAGCCGCCGGAGGGAGGAGCGGCATGAGGCATTCGGGGGCGGGGCGCCGGCACGGCGAGCGGGGGGTGGCACGATGACCGAAGCGCTCGCCGTATCGGCCGAGGCGGCGACCGAGCTGCCGCCGGCCAAGGGCGACAGCGACCTGCGGGGCCTCACGCCGGAGGATATCGAGGCGCCGGCGGATACGCTCCTCGAGGTGCGCGGCCTCCGGAAGCACTTCCCCATTCGCGGCGGCTTCTTCGGCCGCGAGCGGGGTGCCGTGCGGGCCGTCGATGGCGTCACGTTCTGGCTGGGACGCAGCGAGACGCTCGGACTGGTGGGCGAGTCGGGGTCGGGCAAGACCACTACGGGTCGCACGCTCCTGCGCCTGATCGAACCGACCGAGGGACGTGCGCTGTTCGATGGGCGTAACGTGTTCGAGATGGAGCGCGACGAGCTGCGCAGCATCCGTCGCCGTGCCCAGATCGTGTTCCAGGACCCGTTCGCATCGCTCAACCCGCGCATGACCGTGGGCGACACGATCCGCGAGGTGCTGAGCGTACACAAGCTGGCAAAGGGAAAGGCAGCGGAGGCACGCGTCCGCGAGCTCCTCGAGACGGTGGGGCTGTCGCCATCGCACGCAGACCGGTATCCGCACGAGTTCAGCGGCGGCCAGCGGCAGCGCATCGGCATCGCACGTGCCCTTTCCGTCGAGCCCGATTTCATCGTCTGCGACGAGCCTGTGTCCGCTCTCGACGTCTCCGTGCAGGCCCAGGTGCTCAACCTGCTGGAGTCGCTCCAGCACCGGCTGGGGCTGGCCTACCTCTTCATCGCGCACGACCTGAGCGTTGTCGAGCATGTCAGCGATCGGATCGCCGTCATGTATCTCGGACGAATCGTCGAGATGGGCGACTCGCAGAGCGTCATCACGGACCCGAAGCACCCCTACACGCGCGCTCTCCTCTCCGCCGTGCCGGTGCCGGAGCCGGGCGCAAAGCGGGAGCGGATCGTGCTCAGGGGCGATATCCCCAGCCCCTCGGATCCGCCCTCCGGGTGCCCGTTCCACCCGCGCTGCCAGCACCCGCTCAAGGACGCCGACTGCGCTCAGATCGTGCCGCCTCTCGCCGAGAAAAAGCACCTCCACTTCGCCGCCTGCATCAAGGAACCGGCGTTCGTCCGCGAGGTGGGTTCGGCCGGAGGACGGCCACCCGGCGGCCTGGAAGACCAGGGCGGGCCCGATCTTGACACCCCAGGAGGGGGTGTCTAACTTCGGCGGGTTCTTTTCCCTGAATACAAAGCTCTTCACGCCCTTTTTTCGATGGGCGCAGCTCCACCGCAACGGAGGTAACTTTGGGAAGTCTGACCGCCATCTCGTACGCTCTCCTGCAGCTTCCCGGTGTTGAGGTTCAGGACCTCTCGTTCACGGAGCAGGTTGCACAGCTCTGGAGGGACGGCGGCTTCATGATGTGGCCGCTCGCTCTCTGCGCGGTCGCCGGCCTCATCATCATCGTCTGGAAGCTGATCGACCTGAGCGGCAAGTCCATGCGCACGCGCCGGTTCCTGAATGAGGTCGACGAGCTGATCGCGCAGCGCAAGATCAACGAGGCGCTGGCGCTGTCGCGCGACTCGAACACGCCCGCCGGCCGGATCCTGGCCGCGGGCCTCGAGCGTCACGACGAGGGCTCCGAGCGCGTTATGAAGGCAATCGAGAATGTCGGCCTGATCGAAATGGCGGGTCTCGAGAGCGGGCTGGTCTGGCTGGCTACCGTTTCGAACGTCGCACCGCTGCTCGGCTTCCTGGGAACCGTCATCGGCATGATTGCGGCGTTCCAGGCGATCGAGAGCGCAGGTGAGGTCGAGGCAACGGTGGTCGCGGGCGGCATCAAGATCGCCCTCATCACGACGGCGACCGGTCTTGCGATCGCGATCCCGATCAACATCGCACACAACTACTTCGTGACGCGCGTCGACCGACTCGTCCTCGACATGGAAGAGTCGGCGCAGAAGATGGTCGATGCCCTGCACGACCGGGGTCGCGTCGCCTGATCCGGTGAGCTGATGCAGCTTTTCTCGACACAGTCGGGAGTCGAGGGCCACCTGCACGGTGGCCCTCGTTGTTTT
>DATHUY010000102.1 GCA_035461765.1 Longimicrobiales bacterium | reverse complement strand
CGGCGCCGGATCGGTCGCGGTGTCGGCGCGCCCCGCCTTGCCGAACACGTGCGCGACCTCGGGCACGGTCTTGAGCATGCGGTCGGTCTGCTGCAGCAGTTCCGCCGCCTTTCCCGCCGACAGCCCGGGCAACGCGGTGGGCAGGTACAGCAGGCTGCCCTCGTCCAGCGGCGGCATGAACTCGCCGCCCAGCCGCATCGCCGGGACCGCGCCGAGCAGGAGCGCCGCCACCGCGAGCGCCAGCGTACCGCGCGGATGGCGCAGCAAGGCGTCGAGCACCGGCTCGTACGCACGGGTGAGCGCGCGGTTGAGCGGGTTCGCGTGCTCGGGCGGGATCCTGCCGCGCACGAGGTACCCCATCAGCACCGGCACGAGCGTCACCGAAAGGCCCGCGGCGGCCGCCATCGCGTAGGTCTTGGTGAAGGCCAGGGGCGCGAACAGGCGGCCTTCCTGCGCCTCCAGTGCGAACACCGGCAGGAACGAAACGGTGATGACGAGCAGGCTGAAGAACAGGGCGGGCCCCACCTCCTTCGAGGCGTACGCGACGATCTCCCACCGCCGCTGCGTCGTGATGGGATCCGGCTCGCGCTCCAGGTGCTTGTGCAGATTCTCCACCATGACGACTGCCGCGTCGATCATGGCACCAATCGCGATCGCGATTCCGCCCATCGACATGATGTTCGCCTGCACGCCGATCAGCCGCATCACGATGAACGACATCAGGATGGCGATCGGCAGCGTGACCGCCGCGACGAGCGAGCTGCGGATGTGCAGCAGAAACAGCGCAGTGATCAGCGCCACCAGCAGCAGCTCCTCGCCCAGCTTCGCCTGGAGGTTGTGAATCGCCGCACGGATCAGCGGCGCGCGGTCGTATGCATCCACGACGCGCACACCCTCGGGCAGCCCGGCCTGTATCTGTGCTATACGGTCCTTCACTGCGTCGATCACTTCGAGCGCGTTCTCGCCGTGCCGCATGACGACAATGCCGGTCACCACATCGCCGCGCCCGTTCTTGTCGGCCGCGCCGCGCCGGATGTCAGGACCGAGCTGTACCTGCGCGACGTCGCTCACGCGCACGGGGGTGCCGTCCATGCCGGCCGTAAGCACGACGTTCTCGATATCCTCGATGTTCGTCAGGTAGCCGAGTCCGCGCACCATGTACTCGCGGCCGCTCAGCTCCAGGACACGCGCGCCGACATCGGAATTCGCCATGCGGATGGCGTCCGACACGCGCTGTACCGTAAGGCCGTAGCCGTGCAGCCGCTGCGGGTCGACCTCCACCTGGTACTGCTGCACGTGGCCGCCGACGGTCGCGACCTCGCTGACGCCCGCCACGCTCTGGAGCTGATAGCGGACGAAGAAGTCCTGGAGGCTGCGCAGCTCCACCAGGTCGTGACGGTCGGACTCGAGCGTGTACTGGTAGACCCAGCCGACGCCGGTCGCATCGGGACCGAGCTGCGGCACCACGCCGTCCGGCAGCTGCTCGCTCACCTGCGACAGGTACTCGAGCACGCGGGTGCGCGCCCAGTACGGGTCGGTCCCGTCGTCGAACAGCACATACACGTACGAGATGCCGAAGCTCGATATACCGCGTACCGTCGTCGCGCCGGGCACCGCGAGGAGCGCCGTCGTGAGCGGATAGGTGACCTGGTCCTCGATGATCTGCGGGGCCTGCTCCGCCCACTCGGTCTGCACGATGACCTGCACGTCGGACAGGTCCGGTATCGCGTCGACCGGCGTCGTGCGCACGGCCCAGATGCCGGTGCCGATCAGGAACGCCGTCGCCAGCAGCACGAGCAGGCGGTTCCGTATGGACCACTCGATGAGTCGGTTCAGCATGATCGCCTCCTCAGTGGTTCATGCCGGGCATGTCGCCCATGCTCTCCGTGAGCCGGCTCTCGGAGTCGATCAGGAAGTTCGCGCGGCTGACCACGCGCTCGCCCGCGAGCAGTCCGCTCAGGATCTGCGTCTGCCCGCCCGCATCCACGCCGACCGTGACCTCGCGGATCCGATACGTGCCGGGCGCCTCTTCGATGAACACCATGGCATGGGTCCCGCTGTGCATGACGGCGTCGCGCGGGACGACAACGGCCCGCTGCGTTACCGGCGCATCGATGCTCACCGTCGCATACATCCCCGGCTTGATGCGGCCGCCGGGATTCGTCATTTCGATGCGCACACGCGTCGTGCGCGTTTCCGCGCGCACGTCGGGATGGATGTAGCTCACGCGCCCGCTGAACGGCTCCTGCGGGTACGCGGTGATCTCCACCTGCACCTTCTCACCGACCGCGACGAAACGCAGGTCCTGCTCGTACACGTCGGCCTCGATCCAGACAGTCGAGAGATCGGCGAGGCGGTAAAGCGGCATGCCCATGCCGATCGCCTGGCCCTCCTGCACCATCTTCTCCGTGACGAACCCGGACGACGGCGCGTGCATCGTGAGTGTGCGTCGCACTTCCCCGCTCTCCTCGACCTGCCGGACCTGAGCCGGCGAGATGTCCCAGAGCAGGAGCCGGCGCCGTGCCGCGTCGACGAGGCCGGCCGTACGCTCGATGACGGCGGGTGATGCGCTCGCCCGCAGCTGCGCGGTCATGCGCAGGGCCGAGAGCAGCTCCTCCTGGGCCGCGACCAGCTCCGGCGAGTACACCTCGAGCAGCGCCTGGCCGCGGCGCACGGGCTGGCCCGTGAAATTCACGTGCAGCCGCTCGGCGAAGCCGCTGAACTTCGGCGTGATCGTCGTCAGGCGCGTCTCGTCGTACGTGACGCTGCCGGTCGTGCGGATCGCACGTGCTACCGGTGCGAGCTGTGCCTCGACGACGACGACGCCGAGCGAGCTGGCCATCGCGGGGTCCATGACCACAACGCCATCGTTCACCTCTACAGCCGACATGTCATGGCCGGCGTGAGGATCGTCAGCCTGTGCGAGCGCACTCTGCGCGGCTGCCTGCTGCGGCGCGTCGCGTGACGTGAGCGTCCAGATGCCGGCTGCCACGACGACGGCAACCAGCGCGAGCGCCAGCCAGCGGGCGCGAAATGGCATTGTCATACTTCCTCCACGATCGTGGTATCAGTCGCGGGCAGCTCACGGCCGATCGCCATCTCGAGCTCGGCGACCAGGCTGCCGTATTCGGCGAGCAGCGCGTACTGCTCCTGCCGGTATTCGTTGAGTGTCATCTGCGCATCGACAAGCGTCATGAAGTCCACGCGGCCGACACGATACGATGCGAGTGCGGACGTCACGTTCGCCTCAGCCTGCGGCAGCACTTCGGTGCGGTAGAGATTGATGAGCATGCGCGCGCGGTCGAGCTCCGCGATGAGCTCCGCAATGCGCGCATCCACCTGCGCGCGCATGTCGCTCAGGTCTGCTTCGGCCATCTGCGCCATCGCCGCGGCCTCGGTGCGCATCTGGAACTGCCTGCGGCCGGCGAATACGGGAACGCTGAAGCCGAGCATCAGGCTGCCCATGCGTTCAGTCCCCATGTCCGAGCCGCGCTGGCCGTACTGCACGCCGACGGACAGGTCCGGCCAGATCTCGCGGCGGGCGAGCGTCTCGCGCGTGCGTGCCTGTTCCACCGCGAGGCGGCCGCGCTCCAGCATGGGGCGGCTCTCCTCGGCGAAGGCTGTGAGCGCGTCGGCCACGGGCAGCTCCCCCGGCACGGGTGTGAACGCGACCGTCGCGACCGGTGTCCCGGCCGGTCGGTCGAGCACGGCGTTCAGCCGCGCCGCGGCGCTCGTGCGCATGGCTTGCATGCGGGCGACATCCGCTTCCATGCGCGCGACCTCGACACCGGCGCGCAACACATCGCTCTGCGTGCCGCTGCCGACGGAGTACATCGTGGCGGCGATATCCGCGAACTGGCGCAGCCAGTCGAGCGTCTCCTCCATCACCATGAGCTGGCGGTCGGCCTGGTAAATGTCGTAGAACAACATCGCGGCGCGCGCACGCACCTCCCACCACGCCTCGTCCGCGACGCTCTCCGCGATCGCCGTGCTCTGCCGCGCGATGCGGCCGCTCAATCCGAGCTTCCCGGCCGTGGGGATCATCTGCATGAGCTGGATCGACGGCAGCATCGCACCCGGCATGTCGGACGACAGGCTCGGCAGCGCCAGGTTCATCGCACTGAGCTGCACCTGCGGATCCGGTGGCAGGCCAGCCGACGATTCCCTTGCGGCGGCCGCCGCTGCACCCGCGCGCGCGGCCTGTACGTTCAGGCTCCGCTCACGCGCCAGCTCGTAGACATCGCGCAGCGTGAGGTCCGGATGCCGCGGCGTGTCCTGCACCGCGACACGTGCGTGCGCGAGCGGCGCGACCGATGGATCGGTCGACGACCGGGCGGTCGCACCGTGTGCGGCCATCGCGCTCGTACCCTGTGCGGCCATCGGGCCGGGAGTCAGTGCCAGGAGCACGGACAGTATGGCAACGGATCGGGACATGGCTCTTCCTCGTATTCGCCCAGACCCGCGCGCGTACATGATTGAATGCACGTGCGGACTTCCGGCGCACCAGCGGCCGGATCAGAGGGTCTGTGTCGATTGGACGAACGCCGGACGGATGCCCGGCGGGAGAGCTATGCCCGGGGAGGGCGGAAGTGACTGGTCGTGAGGAGGCTGTCGTGGATGTCGTCGCCCGACGTGACAGCAGCCGTTGCGCTCTCGAGGGCCGGCGCCGGTACCTCGACGGATGATGGCAATGAAACCGCCACACAGGAGCTGCCCATGCTCGTCATGCCCAGCGGGCAGTCCGGCACGGGGGTATCATCGGAAGGCGACGGCGCGCCGTGGTTCATGCCGGCGTGTGCATCCATGGCGTGCGCCGCGGCCTCATCCATGCCCGGCATGCACACGGACGCCCAGACACCCTCCGCGAAATACGCGGAGAACGCGAGAAGGGCGACGAGCGCTCCAAGCAGGCGAAGACGTCGGTTCATGGACGAAGGATAGGGTAAACAGGTCTCATCAGCAACGGTGGATACCCCGACCTGGCTGTAGGGATTCCTCCCCGCGGCTATGCGCGCAACGCACGCAGGCCGTTCGCGATGACGATCAGGCTGGCACCCATGTCCGCGAGGACGGCCATCCAGAGTGTCGCCACGCCCGCGACCGCCAGCACGACGAACGCGGCCTTCGTGAGGAGCGCGAACGCGATGTTCATGCGGATGATGCCCTCCGCCTTGCGCGCGAACCGGACCATCTCCGGCAGCTTCGAGAGGTCGTCGGCCATGAGCGCGATGTCGGCGGTCTCGAGCGCGACATCGGTACCCGCGGAGCCCATCGCGATTCCGACATCGGCGGCCGCCAGTGCGGGCGCATCATTGACGCCGTCGCCGACCATCAGCACACGAAAACCGGCGCTGCGCAACTCCCGTATCGCGGCGACCTTTCCGTCCGGCAGCAGGCCGGCGCGGACTTCGTCGATCCCCGGCCGGCCGAGCGCGCCGGCCACCGCCTGTGCTGTGGTATCGCTGTCGCCCGTGAGCATCACGACGCGCTCGATTCCCGCGTCGTGCATCGCGCGGAGCGCAGCCGGCGCGTGTGCACGAATGCGATCGGCCAGCGCAATTGCGCCGGTAATGCGGGGCGGCACGTCTGCATCGGGAGCGACGCCGACCAGAATCGCCGTCGACCCGGATGCATTGAAGCGAGTCAGCACATCGACGACCGCAGCATCGAGCGGACCCAGCTCGCGGAAGAACCGCTCGCTGCCTATGTAGGCGGTTTTGCCGTCGACAGTCGCGATCACACCGCGGCCGACAGACGCGGACGTCGTCGACGCCGGTGCGGGCGCAACGCCCTGCTCCGCGGCGTACCGGATGACGGCATGCGCGAGTGGGTGCTCACTGCGTGATTCGGCCGCCGCGGCCAGTTCCAGCACGGCAGTCGTCGATGCACCATCGAACGCGACGACCTCTACCACTTGCGGGCGCCCTTCCGTCAGGGTACCCGTCTTGTCGAGGGCAACGATGGTCGCACGACCTGCGTTCTCCAGGTGCAGCCCGCCCTTGATCAGGATGCCGCGGCGCGCGGCGCCTGCCAGCGCGCTGACCACCGTCACGGGCGTGGAAATCACGAGCGCGCATGGACAGGCGACCACCAGGAGGACCAGCGCGCGGTAGAACCAGTCCGCCCACGTGCCCGCGCCGAGCACCGGCGGCAGCACGAATACGGCAAGTGCGACCGCGACGACTATCGGCGTATAGACACGCGCAAAGCGATCCACGAACGTCTGGCTCGGTGCACGGCTCGCCTGCGCTTCCGACACCGAGTGGATGATGCGCGCGAGCGTCGTGTCCGACGCCGGCCTGCTCGATCGCACCTCCAGCGCTCCCGCGCCGTTCAGTGTCCCGGCAAATACCTCGGAGCCCGGCTCCTTCTCCACCGGCACGGACTCCCCCGTGATCGGCGCCTGGTCCACGGTCGATATTCCCGCGACCACTTCGCCGTCGACGGCGATCTTCTCGCCCGGCCGCACGACCACCCGTTCACCGACAAGCACCTGGTCGGCGGGGATACGCTCCTCGCGGCCGCCACGCAGCACCGTCGCCTCCGCCGGCGAAAGCTCCATCAGCGATCGGATCGCATTGCGCGCGCGATCCATCGAGTACGCCTCCAACAGCTGCGCAACGGCGAACAGGAACAGCGCCGATGCAGCTTCCTCGTACTCGCCGATCACCAGCGCACCGAGCGCAGCGATCGACATCAGGAAGTTCATGTCGAGCGACCGATTCAGCGCCGCGCGAACACCACGCGGCACGATGTACCAGCCGCCCGCTACCATCGCGCCCACGGCGAGCACAGCCGCAGCAGACTCCATGTCCGCCAGGTGCTTCGCGGCCAGCGACGACGCCCACAGCACCCCGGATACCACCGCCAGCACGAGCTGGCCGCGACGAGCCCACCAGCCACGCGCTTCGTCGGAGGCGCCCGTGCCCGTGTGCGCGCTCGCGCCCACTGCGCCGCCCCGCCCGCTCACACCATAGCCCGCGCGCGTGATCGCCCGCGCGAGATCGTCAGGTGCCAGACTGTCACCCGCATAGGCGACCTCTACCCGCCCACCCATGACGTCGACGCGCACACCGTCCACACCATCGAGGCGGCGCAGCGACTTCTCGATCGTCTCTGCGCAGCTCGAGCAGTCCATCCCGTCCACCGCGAACGTGCACGTCGTCGCGGCCGGCGCATCCGGCAGCTGTTCAGACTTCAGAATCACACTCCCGTGCTGATCGGTACCAGGCGGCGTGCTGTC
>DATHUY010000101.1 GCA_035461765.1 Longimicrobiales bacterium | reverse complement strand
CGAGCCGGTTAGAACGAGTAGAGAGCATAATCTGATTCCCTCGACGGCGAGCGGAACAGGTTGCGATAAAGGACCCAGGTCGAGACGACCGTCATGGTGCCGGCACCGGCGAGTATGGCGCCGAGACCGGTGACGCCGGCCATACTGATGACCGCGCCGACGTTTGCCACGACCCAGGCAGCGATGTCTGTCTGCATGAGAGCCGCGATCGCCGTCGAGCCGACACCCTGGAGTCCCTCAACGAGCGACTCGCGGGTATAGCCCATCAACGCTCCCGGCGTGATGTATGACTTCGAGATCAGCCACGCGATCGCGGTGCCGCCCAGAAGTACGGGCAGTGCGAACAGCGCGGCTGCGAGAGACCAGCCGTAATTGGTTTTCGGCGCCACCTGCGTAACCAGAGCGGTCGCGCGATCGGCCCACTCCTGCCAGGCCGCCCGCGGTGCGACCCGCACCTGCGCCATGACGCGGTTGGCGAAGCCGATCGACGGCTCGAACTGCGGCAGCGAAGCCAGCGCGTTGAACAGCCCGCGCCACTCCTCCACCTGCATCTGGCACGCCTGGCAGGACAGCAGGTGCGATTCCAGAACAACGCGGTCACCATCCCCCAGAGCGCCTTCCACGAAGGCCTCCAGTCGGTCCGCTGTCGGATGATACGTTTCGCTCATGTCCCCTGATTCTCCAAACCTGGTGTCCGTGACTCCTTACGATGCGACCCGCCGCCCGGTTTCAACATCGCAGGTGCTCCAGCCGCTGCATTAATTCCTTGCGTCCCCTGTGGATATAGGTCTTCACGGTCCCCAGCGGGACATCCATGATTTCCGCGATTTCCTCATACGGCCGGCCCTCCACGTGGCACAGCACGATGGCCGTCCGGTACTCCGCCCGAAGCGTCCCCATGGCCTCGTCGATCTCGCTGCCCAGCTCACGATTGGCCGTGAACTGCTCGGGCGTCTCCTCATGGCTCTCGGGGGTGATCGTGCTCGCCTCCGTCTCCGCCGCGGTGCGCGCGTGCGGGGAGCCGTCCAGCGACAGCGTCTCAGGCTGCTTCCGCCGCAGGTGGTCGAGCCCCGTGTTGTGGGCGATCTTGAAGATCCAGGAGCTGAACTTGTACTCCGGATTGTAGCGGTCGATGGCGTTGAGGACCTTGATGAACGTGTCCTGGGCCAGGTCCTCGGCCTTTTCGCGGTCGCGCACTAGCCGGTAGATGAGCGAAAAGACCGGACGCTGGTAGCGCCCGATCAACTCGCGGAACGCCCGCTCGCGACCATCTCGTGCGAGCTGGACGACCTGCTGGTCGGTGAGGCTCGAGTAGTCCAATATCCTCGCGGGAGTGGGACGGCTGTCCCCGTGTGTGCCGCGCGCCGGCACAGCGCCGTCCTGAACCCACCATACGGCTGCGGCGGGTGCCCGGTTTCGCGGTCGGCGCGCGGTTGCTGATGCCTGGCGCGGGGAGTACCTTCCGGCGCGTTCGGCCGCAGCCTCAATGTAATGAAAAGCGAAGGATCAGCGCGATGGCAGGCACACCGCTGCCGCCCCCGGAGACGAAGGCGACGGAGGTGCGCCGCATGTTCGGCGCAATCGCGCCCCGCTACGACCTCCTGAACCACGTACTCAGCGCCAACCGTGACCGCGCCTGGCGGCGCCGTGCCGTGGACCGGCTGCTGGAGGGGGCGCCGGCCGGCGGAATATGGCTCGATGCGTGTGCGGGCACGCTCGACCTGTCCGTGGAGCTGGCGGACCGTCCGGGGTTCAGCGGTACCGTGCTCGGGTTCGACTTCGCATATCCGATGCTGGACGCCGGCCGCAGCAAGCTGCGCGGCCGGAACATCGAGCCGGCATGCGCGGATGCCCTGCGGCTCCCCCTGCGCGACGGGAGTGTGGATGGCGCGATGGTCGCCTTCGGCGTGCGGAACCTCGCTGACCTGGACGCCGGTCTGCGCGAGTTCGCACGCGTGATCCGGCCGGGTGGCAAGCTGGTGGTGCTGGAGTTCATGACCCCGCAGTGGCAGCCCTTCCGCGCCCTGTACCTCGCCTACTTCCGCCGCATCCTCCCGCTGATCGGCCGACTGGTCAGCCGTCACGGCAGCGCCTATACGTATCTGCCCGAGTCCGTGCTGCAGTTTCCGGAGCCGGCGGAGCTGGCGCACCGCATGGAGCGCGCGGGCTTCGCCTCTGTCGAATGGGATGTGATGACCGGCGGGATCGTCGCCGCACACCGCGGCACACTGCAGATCTGAGCTTCTTCTGGCATAGCCGGATGCAGTGCCCGAATACGATCCCGACAACGATCCCCTGCCGCTCCCGGATTCGTTTCTCAGGCCCCGATCGGCTGGGACACCTCCAGCAGGGCGAACGGGACCTGGCGGAAGACATTCCCGAGAGGCAGGGTCGTGTCGGCGGGAAGGGTCTCTCCGGTGATCGCGTTGTGCCAGGTCTGGCGCAGCTGTGGCGGCAGCTGAAGAGCAGTGTCTCCCCACACGTCCGGATCGATCAGCGCATCCCGGCTGAGCGACGCGCTCCAGCGCGGGACGACCGCGATGCACGCGCGGTCTTCCCACGTACGGGCGAAGGCAAAGACGTGGTCTTCGCGCGGTCCCGCAGCCGGGATCATGACTACGTCGCCGTCTTCGAACACGTCGCGGTGCGTGGCGCGGAAACGCAGCGCCATTGCCGTGAGCAGCAGCTTGATCCGCCCGTCCTGCCACGCGCCGAGCAGGGCACGGACCGCTCCGGCGTCCGGTGTATCGCGCAGCGCCATGACGTCATGGAACAGACGCTGACGGAGCGGGAAATCGACAGGGGTACGGTTGTCCGGGTCGACGAGCGTATGTGACCACAGCTCGGTGCCCTGATAAATGTCGGGAATGCCGGGGGCCATGACCTTGAACAGCATCTGCGAGATGCTGTTGAGAGCGCCGTGCGGCGCGAGAAGTGCCGCGAACGCGCCGACATCCTCGGCCAGTCCTTCACGGCCGAACTCGGCCATGAGCCGCTCGATGAAGCCGGCGAGCGCGTTTTCGTAATCCTCGTCCGGCCGGCGCCAGCTCGTCTGTTCCTTCGCTTCCCGCACCGCCTTGGTCATGTAGGCCTGGATACGCTGTCGGTAGGCGTGATCCACGGCATCGAGCGGCCAGGCCCCGAGGAGAGTCTGGTAAAGCAGGCTCTCCACGTCGGCCGACGGTGCCACCGTCTCCTCTTCCTCGGCCACCTCGTTCTTCCACTCGTCGCCCTCACGCATCCAGCGCCGCAGCCGGCTGCGCCATTCGTCCGGAAGCTGGGAAAGCACGGCGATGCGGGCGCGCGTGTCCTCTCCGCGCTTGGTGTCGTGCGTGGCGGTCGCATTGAGGGAGAGGGCGCCGGTTCCGGTGCGCCGAGCGAGCGCGGTGCCCAGCTCTTTCGGACTCATGCAGGGACGTTCCGGATCGCTGCCGACATCGTTTGCGGCCAGCAGTGCGTTGTGGCAGTATAGGGCGGTGTCCTCGTAGCCTTTCGCCATGACCGGACCGGTGAACTGCTGCCAGCGTTTTACCCACTCCAGCTGCGCTGCCGGATCGCCGTCGTGCTCCAGCAGTGCGACACGTCTCATCAGTTCGATCACCCGCTCGAGACTTGCCGCCTGCGTATGCCGCAGAGCGTCCGTTACAGCCTCTGCGATACGGCGGCGGTCAACAGGACACACATGCAGGTCCCGCGTATACGTGCGATACACTTCCATGCTCGCCGTGACTTCCGCGATCGCCCGCCGGGCAGGCCCATAATCGGTGCCCGTCAGGCGGACCAGACCTCGAGCGAGCGACGCCAGCTCCCCGCCGAACAGTCGTTCCATCACCAGCAACTTCTTCTCGCGCGCGAGCTCGCCGAACGGGCGGGAATCGCCGGTAACCCTGCGATAGAACATTTCGATGCGCCCCTGTCCGGTCGGCTCCACCAGCAGAGCCGTGGCAAGGCTCAGGAACTCGTAGCCGGTTGTGCCCTCGCACTCCCAGTCGGGCGGGAGCGATTCGGAACGCTCCAGGATCTTCTCGACCAGCGTATAGACGGGCTCGCCCTCCGGTCCGCGGACGTACTCACGGAGGGATCGCAGATACTGAACCGGATCGGCGAGTCCGTCGATATGATCGACGCGCAGACCCGTTATGACGCCTTCGGCCGCCAGGTCCCGGACGAGGCAGTGCGTGCTTTGGAACACGTGATCATCCTCGACGCGCACGCCGGCCAGATCCGTGATGTCGAAGAAGCGACGATAGGTCATCTCCTCGGAGGCGATCCACCACGGCACCAGCTCGTAGTGCTGCGCACGCAGGGTTTCGTCGAGGTCGCGGCTGGCGCTGCCCGGCGCGAGAGGCAGCCCGCGGTCATAGCAGAGGATGAGGCCGTTCTCTGTGTCCATCCGGATCTCGCCCCGTTCGACCACGGCGCCCAGCTGATCGCCAAGTATGGGCAGCGCAAGTCTGCGCGGCTCGGACGGAGAGCCCCAGTCGATGTCGAAGAACGTCGCGTACTCGGACTCGCGCCCGTGCTCGAGCACATCGCGCCACCACGGGTTCTCCACGGAAGCGGCCATGTGGTTGGGCACGATATCGAGCAGTATTCCCATGTGATGCTCCCGGACCTCCGCCGAGAGCCGGTGCAGAGCGTCGATGCCGCCAATCGAAGCGCGGATGCGCGTAGGATCAGTGACATCGTAGCCATGCGTGCTGCCGCTGCGTGCCTCGAAGATCGGGGACAGGTAGAGATCACTGATGCCGAGGTGTGCCAGGTACGGCACGATCCGGCGCGCATCGTCGAGCGTGAAGTCGTCGTTGATCTGGAGACGATACGTCGCGACAGGAATGCGCATGTCAGGCAACGACCACGGACAGCTGGTCGCCGAGCGCCGTGAACAGTTCCGCCCACCGGCGCGCGTCCTCATCACCGGCGCCCGCCCGCTCCTGCACAGCGGGGTAGACCGTTCGCAGCAGCTCGTAGAACACGTTCTGGGATTTCCAGAGGTTCATATCGAACGGCAGTGATGCGGTCAGCGTCGCCAGGTCCGACCATGCCTGGAGCAGACCCACATCATGAGGCTGTTCCAGGAGCGCGAGTGCGATGTTCTCGAGGGACTTGCCAACGACGTAGCTGAGGCCTTCGCGGTCGAGCTGCACACGCGTCGCCTCCGCTTCTTCCAGCAGCGAGCGCGCCCGGTCCAGATCGACCTCCGGGGAGGCGAGCGTGGCGCGTATGTCACGATTCAGGACGAACTCGGCGGCCATCCGGAACACACGAGGCAGCGGCAGGTCCTGCGCGATCAGGAAGCGCATCAGCGATGCATTCTCCTCGTACAGCCGACGGTATGAGCGCTCGGCCTCCGTAACGCTCGACTCCAGCACGCGGTACAGGATCTGTCGCTGGCGATCGCCGAACAGCGACTTGAGCGAAAACGTATATTCCGGGAAGTTGGCCAGCTGTCGTACGACCGCCGACAGGTCGGCGGTGGAGAATGCACGCAGCAGCTCGTCTCGCAGCGCGCGGAATTCCTCGTCACCCGCGAATCTGCGTATGCCACCCGTCAGGTTGTGGTTGCCGAAATGCAACACGGCGAATGTGACCACATCGGCTTCCTGCGTGATCTCGGAGGTCACACGCGCGCGCCCGACCAGGAGCACGGTCTCGCCGCTCTGCCTGCGATCGCCGTGCTCCAGCTCCACCTGATAGGAATATATGCGCATCTCCTTGCGCGTCTCTTCGAACAGGGAGCTCACAGCGTAGTGCGCGGCCACGTTCAACAGGTCGACCCGCGCCGGCACGACCTGCTGCTCGTAGATCCGACGTGCGTTGCCGGCGTCCGGGAGATTGCTATGGGCATCCTCGAGCCTGTCGAGCAGCCCCTTCTCGAACCGTGCATCGAACAGCTTCTCTGCCAGCTGAACCACCCGGCCGGCATACTGCAGGACCTGCACCGTCTCGATCCCCGAGATCTCGTTGAAGAACCAGCCGCAGCTCGTATACATCAGCATCGTATGGCGCTGCAGCTCCATCAGCTCGAGCAGCGTGGTCACGTCAGTGTTGCCCGGCGTGCCGCGGGCGTGCCTGGCGATGAACGGAATGGTGTTGCGACGGCGGTCGAGCACGACATCGATGTAGTCGTCGCGCGCGGCCCACGGGTCGTGCATCAGCTCACTCGCGCGCCGCTCGAAATGCGGTGTGACTTCATCGCGGAGCCAGTCCAGGGCTGCGCGCAACGGTGCCCGCCACTGCTGGTTCCACCCCGGTCCTCCGCCCGTGTGACAGCCGCAGTCACTCCGCCAGCGCTCAATGCCGTGAGCGCAGCTCCATGACGTGTTCTCCTCGATGACGGCTTCCCAGCGCGGCGGGTGCTTCTCGAGGAAGGCCGCGTAGTTCGTCAGTGTAGCGAGCTCGCGCTCCTCGATGTGGTGAAGCGCATAGGCCAGTGCCATCTCGCCGTGCGAGTGGTGATGACCGTACGTCTCGCCGTCCGTGGCGATGTGTGCGAGACTGACATCCTGCGTGTCGTCGTTGATTGCCAGGATCCGCTGGGCGAAATGCTCGCCGTTCCGCAGCAGACCCTCGAATGCTACGGCACGGGACGTGGTGCCATCATAGAAGAACAGCACGATCTCGGCGCCGGACGGCAGCGTGCAGAGATAGCTCCGCCGCGTGTCGAGGCCGGTCTGCCGGACGTCCTGCCAGTCGCGCGCCCCGATGGGCCGCACCGCTGCGGCCTGGTTCGGTGCGAGTATCGTGAAGCGAATGCCCTGCGCTGCCAGATCCTCGAGTGTAGCCGTATCGACCGCAGTCTCCGGGAGCCACATACCCTCCGGCCTGCGTTCGAAACGCCACTCGAAATCACGGATGCCCCAGATCACCTGCGTGCGGCGGTCGCGATCGTTGGCGAGCGGCATGATCAGGTGATTGTAAGCCTGTGCAAGCGCGGACCCGCGACCGAAGCGGGCTATGCTCTCACGGTCTGCCTCCAGTACTGCGTCGTAGGTGTCGCGCGCGTGCTCACGCAGCCACGAAAGGAGCGTCGGGCCGAAGTTGTAGCTGATGCGGGCGTAGTTGTTCACGATGCGGATGATACGATCGCGCTCGTCGAGAATCCGCGCCTCCGCATTCGGGCCATACGCCTCGGCGGTGATGCGCTCGTTCCAGTCGTGGTACGGGTACGCGGAGTCCTGCTGTTCGATTGTCTCCAGCCACGCGTTCTCACGAGGTGGCTGATAGAAGTGCCCGTGGATGCAGACGTAGCGTTCCATGATTGTCATACTTCGTCGTGAAGCAGCAGAACCGCGCTGTGCGGCGCCAGCTCGATGCGCTGATTGAGACCGGCTCGCCTGGTGTCGGCTGTGTCGAGCTCGATGCGCCACGCACCGGCGGTATCCGGTAGATCGAACTGCGCCGCATCGGGCGCGAAGTTGAGCAGCAGGATTGAGCTCTGCTCGGCTGCGCGTCGGCGGATCACCACCACTCCCTTGCGGGTCGCTGCATCGGACGGCTGGCCACGCGTGTCCAGCACCTCCGTGCTGATGGCGTCCGCCGCGTGAATGCCGGGGTGAGTACGCCTCAGCTCGATCAGGCGCGCATACAGCTGAAGCAGCTCGCGGTGGCCATCCTGCTCGCGCGCGTTCCAGTTCAACACCGCACTGCGATGCGTCCCGGCCGACTGGGGATCGGGTGGCTCGCCCCGCCAGCTGAACGCGGCGAACTCTGCGTGCCGGCCCTCCCGTACCGCGGCAATGAGCTCCGGATCGCCGAACTCGACGAAGAACGGGAACGGTCTCCTCTCGCCGTACTCCTCGCCCATGAACAACATGGGTGTGAACGGTGCCAGGAGTACCGCCGCCGCGGCGAGCCGCAGCTGGGCCGGCGCCACTTCCCCGGTCAGCCTGTCGCCCGCCATGCGGTTGCCGATCTGGTCGTGGTTCTGAGCGTATACGACGAACTGCTGCGGCAGTACATCGGGCGCCGGGGCTCCATGGCGCCTGCCGCGATATCGCGAGTATTCGCCGGCGTAGACGAATCCGTGCTGGCAGGCCGTGGCGAAATGCGCGAGTGTGCCGAAGTCGGTGTAGTATCCCACATCCTCCCCGGTCAGGAGAGTACGCAGGGAGTGGTGGAAATCGTCCAGCCACTGTGCATCAATGCCCATGCCGCCCAGGCTTTCGGGGCGAAGGACGCGGGCGTCCCCCAGGTCACTCTCCGCGATCAGTACGACGTTCCGGCCTCGCTCAGCCGCGCGATCATGGACGGCGGTCGCCAGCTCACGCAGGAACGGCGTTGCGGACCGATCGATGATGGCATGAATGGCATCCAGGCGCAGGCCGTCGATACGGAACTCGTCCGTCCACTGGAGTGCGCTCTCGATGAAATATCGGCGCACTTCGTCGCTGCCTGCATCGTCGAAGTTCAGTGCGGCGCCCCAGGGCGTGTGGTACGTCTCCGTGAAGTACGGGCCGAAGCGCGGCAGATAATTGCCTTCCGGCCCGAGGTGGTTGTACACGACGTCCAGGATCACGTTGAGGTCGTGGGCATGCGCGGCGTCCACGAAACGCTTCAGGCCCGCCGGGCCGCCATACGAGCTCTGCGCCGCGAATGCAAACACGCCGTCATAGCCCCAGTTGCGACTGCCGGGGAATTGCGCGACCGGCATGATCTCGATGGCCGTTACGCCGAGCTCGCGCAGGGCGGGGAGTCGCCCGATCGCCGCGTCGAACGTCCCCTCCGGCGTAAACGTGCCGATGTGCATCTCGTAGATGACAAGGTCGCGCAGTTGCGGCGCCCGCCAGTCGTCCGTCTGCCACTGGAAATCCACGCCCAGCAGCTCCGAAGGGCCGTGCACGCCGTCCGGCTGATGACGGGAGGCCGGGTCGGGCAGCTCCGAGCCATCCGGCAGCTCGAACATGTAGCGCGTGCCCGCCGGGACGTCCGGCACGATGACTGTGTGATATCCGTGCGACTCGGTGGCCATCTCTACTGCGCGGGGCGGGTCGGTGTGCAGGCGCAGCAGCACACCGCCGGCCGCGGGCGCCCACACAACGAAACTCGCGCTGCCATCGCTGCGCACGTCGGCGCCCAGCGGCAGTCGGGTCGCGGCGGAAGCCGGCATGTCCGACGTGCCGGCTGCCGGCAGCCACGGCCGGCGCCCGCTCATCGGGGCGTCGGCCCGGCCGGCACGGCGGGTTCGTATTTCATCCGGCAGCGCCGCCCCGCTCACGCAACCTCCGGTTCGTGCTTCAGGACGAGCATGCCGAGCGGCGGCAGCGTCAGGTTCAGCGAATGGGGGCGGCCGTGGAACGGCACCGGTACGGAATTCGTCCCGCCGAGGTTGCCAACGCTGCTGCCGCCGTACAGCTCGCTGTCGCTGTTCAGGACCTCGCGCCAGAATCCGGTGTGCGGGACGCCGACACGATAATTCTCCCGCACCAGCGGGGTGAAGTTGCAGATGATGAGCAGCTCCTCACACTGACCCGTGTTCTGATCGACTCGTGAGCGACGGACGTACGAGAGCACGCTGTTCCACGCATCATCGGCATCGAGCCACTGGAACCCGGCGGTATCGAAATCAAGCTCATGTGCGGCGGGTTCATGGCGATAGAAATGATTGAGGTCGCGCACCCAGCGCTGGATGCCCGCGTGGGATTCGTGACCGAGCAGCGGCCAGTCGAGCTGCGCGTCGTGATTCCACTCCTGCCACTGCGCCAGCTCTCCTCCCATGAACAGCAGCTTCTTGCCGGGCTGTGTAAACATGTAGCCGTACAGCAGCCGGAGATTGGCCAGCTTCTGCCAGTGATCGCCCGGCATCTTGTTCACGAGTGAGCCCTTGCCGTGCACGACCTCGTCGTGCGAGAGCGGCAGCACGAAGTTCTCCGTGAACGCATACACGCCCCGGAACGTGAGTTTGCCGTGGTGATAGCTGCGATGGATCGGGTCGCGCGACATGTAATCGAGCGAGTCGTGCATCCATCCCATGTCCCACTTCATGCCGAAGCCGAGGCCGCCGACGTACGTCGGCCGTGACACCATCGGCCACGCCGTGGATTCCTCTGCGATCGTCTGTGTATCCGGGAACGCCTGATAGATATCGCTGTTGAGTCGCCGCAGGAATTCGATCGCCTCCAGGTTCTCGCGCCCGCCGAACCGGTTCGGGATCCACTCGCCCGCCTCGCGGGAGTAATCGAGGTAGAGCATGGAGGCGACAGCATCGACGCGCAGGCCGTCGGCATGGTACACGTCCATCCAGAACATCGCGCTGCTCAGCAGGAAGGAGCGTACCTCGTTGCGACCGTAATTGAAGATGAAGCTCTTCCAGTCCGGATGAAAACCCTGCCGCGGGTCGGAGTGCTCGAAGAGATGTGTGCCATCGAAGTAGTGCAGACCGTGCGCATCACCGGGGAAATGCGATGGTACCCAGTCGAGCAGCACGCCGATGCCGCGCTGGTGCAGAACATCGATCAGGTACATGAAGTCCTGCGGTGTGCCGAAGCGGCTGGTCGGCGCGAAGTAGCCGGTAGTCTGGTAGCCCCACGACCCGAAGAAAGGGTGCTCCATGACGGGCAGGAACTCGACGTGTGTGAAGCCCAGCGTGGCGACGTAATCGGCGAGGGGCTCGGCCATCTCGCGGTAACCGAGCGGTGCGCCATCGTCGCGCCGCCAGGAACCGATGTGCATTTCGTAGATGGAGAGTGGGCGGTCGATGCCGTTGTGCGCGGCACGTCCCGCCATCCAATCGGCATCGCTCCAGTCGTAGTCCGTATCCCAGACAATCGATGCAGTCGCGGGCGGCTCCTCGTGCATCCGGCCAAACGGGTCGGCCTTGTCGACGCGGAAGCCGTTGTAACGCGACTCGATGCGGTACTTGTAGCGCGCGCCGCGGCCGATGCCGGGCACGAACTCCTCCCAGATGCCCGAGTTGCCGCGCGGCGCGAGCGGAGTGACGCCCGGCTGCCAGTCATTGAAGTCGCCGATGACGCTGATGCGCTCGGCGTTCGGGGCCCATACGGCGAAGTTCGTCCCCTCCACACCGGACGTAGTGCGTCGATGGGCCCCCAGTTTGTCGTAGAGGCGGTTGTGCGTGCCCTCGTTGAACCAGTGGAGGTCGTCCTTCGTCAGGACGGTCCGTGTCTTTCTCCTTCGTGTCGTGTCAGCCATGAGCCTCTGTCCGGACGGGCGGCGTCCTGCGACGCTCGCCAATTGCGTTCAGCATGCGGCGAACGGCCGCATCCCCAATGATCTCCTGGAGCGACCTGTGGGCGCGACGCTGCCAGTTGGGCCTTTCGCTCGACGTGCCCGGCACGTTCTGCGGGCGCTCCTCCAGCCACAGGTCTTCCAGTGTTATGAGCACATACCGCGCCGGTGACGCGGCCAGCCGCTCGAGCAGACGCTGTCGTACCAGGCCCGGCTCCACCTCGCCGCCGGCGCCGACACTCCTCGAGAGCGAACGACGCAGGCGGGCGCGCTCATGCATGGCCGCGTCGTGTTCATCCTGATCGATCAGCCCCAGATCGAGCTGATCGTCGATCTCGCTCCCGCGCCAGAACCCGGCAAACAGCGGCATGTCGTGCGTGTTCAGGCTCGCGACCACGCTCTCACCCGGCACGTTCACGGCAGAAGCGCCATTGGGCGCCGCCTCGAACTGGACGACGTGCATGCGATGCACACCGTGCCGGTCCATGGCACCGCGCACGGCGGCGGGGACTGTGCCGAGATCCTCGCCGATCACGACGGCCTGGTGTCGCGCTGATTCGAGCACGAGGATGGCAAACAGCTCATCCTCCGGATAACGCACGTACACGCCGCGCCGGGCGTCCACCCCGTCCGGGACCCAGTAGAGGCGATAAAGAGACATGACGTGGTCGAGCCGGAGCATCGGTGCATGGCGGAAATGGTGGCGCAACGTCTCGATGAGGTATGTGTACCCGCTCGCGCGCAGCGCCTCAGGCACGAGCGGACGGAAGCCCCAGTTCTGGCCCCCGGTGAAGAGCGGATCCGGCGGGGCGCCGGCCGAGACACCGTCGGCAAACAGCTCGCGGAAACGCCATGCATCATACCCGGCGGGATTCACGCCCAGCGGCATGTCCAGGTATAGACTTGCAGCACCCGCGTGGCGGGCCGCGCCGACGGCAGCGATCTGGTGCTCGGCCTGCCACTGCGCGAACAGGTGGTACTCGTAGTCCTCCGGCGCAAAGTCGCCATCACGGATGTCGCCGTTCTTCATGCGCTCCGGCCATGTCATCCAGCCGTCGCGTCGGCGGTCGCATACGGCGCGGAAGCGAGCGTAATCGGACGCATGCCCGTGTGCGGCGGCGAAGTGGTCGAGCCCGTCGCGAACCGCCGCATCCGACGAGGCGGCGACGCGTGCGCGCTCGAGCTCGCGCCGCTTGAGGGCCGCCGTCCGACGGTAGTCGACGAGCCCGCCGGACCGGCAGGCAGCGATCTCCGCGTCCGTATCGGGATCGCGGGTCCAGCCCGGAACGGCCGTCACATCGATGAACAGCTCGTTCCAGAAGAGGCGGCTGGCCGGCGAGTAGGGACTCGGCTCGAACGGGGCATCGAGGAACGTGGCGAGCAGCGGGAGCGTCGACAGAAAGCCGGCACCCTGTTCACCTGCCCACTGCGCCAGCCGGGCAAGATCGCTGTAATCGCCGATGCCCCAGCTGTTCGTCGAACAGAGTGCGTAGAGCGGTACGAACACACCCCATTCACGCTCGTGCAGCGGTGTGTGCGCGCGGCGCGGCGCCGAGATGATGAGTGACTGGAACGTGGCGCCGGACGTCTCGACCACAAGACGGTGATAGCCGTGCGGCAGGCGGCGGCCGATATGCAGCGCGTGGGTAGCGCTCCAGCCGCGACGAGCACGCGCGTTCACGGGCTCCGCCCTGCAGGCCTGTGCGATGACTTCGCCGGACTCCAGACGTATCTCAATGGCGGCACGCTCCGACTCGCCGTGCGCGAGGCGCACGCGCGCCTGCGGCAACGCGCCATCCCATGCCACCTGCACCGGCTGAATCCCCATCATGTCCAGCTCGGTACGCCGGGCCGAAAGCGCGTCCAGCGTGTCGCCGGCGTCGCCGAGGGGAGCACCGAGCGCCCGCAGCGTGAGCGCGAGTGCCTCGGCATCCGCGCGTCTGCGTGCGCCCGCCATGTCCTCATATGCAGTCTCGACGCCGTACAGCCGGGCGAGCTCGGGAAGCCCGCTCATGCGTGTCTTCACTTCGAGCGCTCCTCGCCGTCGAGCAGCTGAAGCAGCCCGCGCAGAGGAATTGCGGCCCACGCCGGACGGTTGCCCAGCTCGTAGCCCAGTTCGTAGATCGCCTTCTCGAGGAGGTAGACGTCCAGCAGTCGGGCGAGCTCCTCCGACTCCTGAGGCAGGATCGATGAGCCGCCCATCACGCCGAGGTATCCGTTGAGGTAGGCGCCGCCGAGGTACGCGTACCAGCCGCGAGCCCACCACTCCATCGCCGCGCGGTCGATCCTGCGGACGTGGCTGCTTTCTTCCTGCTCGTACAGTGCGGCGTAAGCGGCGTAATGGAACGATCGCAGCATGCCCGCGACATCGCGCAGCGGTGAGCGCTTCAGCCGGCGCTCCGAGAGTGGCCTGATCGGCTCGCCCTCGAAGTCCGTGATGTAGAAGTCGTTGCCCGTGTACAGCACCTGCCCGAGGTGGAAATCGCCGTGGCAGCGGATGCGCGACCCATTGACCTTGTGATCGACCAGGCTGCGGAAGCGGTGGAGGATCGCCGCATCGAGTGCGAGCACCTCGGTGGCGCAGCCCTTCACTTCGCCCTCCATCTCGTCGACACGCCCCCGCAGCAGCTGCAGCACGCGACCGGACAGATTGCGCATCGACTGATACAGCGATCGCTGGTAGAACATCGTGAACGGCTCCGGCGCGAACGCGGGGTCATCCGGGTCGGATGCCAGCACCAGGTGCATGTCCGCCGTCCGTTCGCCCAGAAGTCGCGCTTCCTCCAGATGAGGCCCCACGAACGCGCGTGCCGAGTCTGTCGGAGGCTCACCGGCCTGGCGCAGCAGCGAGCGCGTGCTCGCGTCCACCATGGCCGGCCCATCGGTCACCGTGGCGGCCCGCTCGAAGAACTCCGTCACTGCATCGAGCGTGAGGCTCCATGCGTCGCCTTCGTTCGGCACGAACTCCTGGAGGACGGCGAGCGTGCGGACAGGTGCATCATCGCGCGCATAGGAGAGGGATCCGACCACCGCGGGGGTGTGCTGGAAGCCATGCTCCCCGAGGAACTGCCCGACCTCCACGTCGAGACTGAGCCCGTCGTCCAGTCGTCGATAGAGTTTGAGCACTACACTGCGATCGAACAGGATGGACGTGTTGCTCTGCTCGGCGCCGAGCAGCCGGCTCTGGCGCTCCTCCATGCGTTCCACCAGTCTGCGCAGCTGACCGGACCCCGTACCCTGCAGCTCACCTGCCTGTCCGCGGATGCGGCGTCGCGCGTGAGCCGTGTCGAGCAGCGCCGCCTGGAACTCGGGCACATGAGCCGCATCGACGATGATGGCGGCATGCTCGCGTTCATCTTCCGCGATCACCGCTCCCGGATGGCTGTCGATCAGCTGCTGTGCCTGCGGGCCCTCGAGCAGCATCACGGGCACCACGTACGTCTCGGGTGCCTCCTCGACGTACTGCACTTCAACCAGTGCAATACGATGCCCTGCCCCGGGCACCGGCCCCGGCAGCAGGTCCTTTACGCTCATACTGCGCAACGCCCGACCCTTACCCTGGAACCAGCGCTGCGACACGATGTAGTCGGGCAGCACGTCATCGAGCACGCGGGTGTCGCCATCATCCACGAGACGGTCCCAGTCGGCGCGGGAGAAGTGCTTCTCCGGGCGCGGGCCGCCGCCCGGCATGTGCATCTCCTGTGCGCGGTGAGCGCGCCGGATCTGGAACCAGTAGAAGGCGTGCGGCCCCAGCGTGACGAAGAACGGATCATTGCCGATGCGCGGGAACTCCGTGAGGCCGAACAGCTCGACCGGGATGTCGTCGCGGAATCTGGACAGGTCGAGGCTCGCGTGCTGCACGAACCGCGAGAGGTTGGCTACGACGAGAACAGTTTCGTCCTCGTAACTGCGCAGGAACGCGAGGACCTTGCGGTTGTCAGGATAGAGGAACTCGATCGACCCGCGGCCGAAGGCCTGAAAGCGCTTGCGCAGCGCGATCAGGCGCTTGGTCCACCACAGCAGCGAGCTCGGATTGGCCTGCTGTGCCTCCACGTTGACCGTCTCGTAGTGATACTCGGGGTCCACGATCACGGGCAGGTAGAGACGCTGCGGATTGGAACGCGAGAACCCCGCGTTCCGGTCGGCACTCCACTGCATGGGCGTCCGCACGCCGTTGCGGTCGCCCAGATAGATGTTGTCGCCCATGCCGATCTCATCGCCGTAGTAGAGCACCGGTGTGCCCGGCAGTGAGAACAGCAGCGAGTTCATCAGCTCGATCTTGCGCCGGTTGTTGCCGAGCAGCGGCGCGAGACGACGCCGGATGCCGAGATTGATGCGCGCCTGCGGGTCGTTGGCGTACATCCGGTACATGTAATCCCGTTCCTCGTCCGTCACCATCTCGAGCGTCAGCTCATCGTGATTGCGGAGGAACGTCGCCCACTGGCAGTTGTCGGGGATGGGCGGCGTCTGATTCAGAATGTCGATGATAGGGAAGCGGTCCTCCATCTGGATCGACATGAACAGTCGCGGCATGACCGGAAAGTGGAAGTTCATGTGGCACTCGTCGCCGTCCCCGAAGTACGGGACCGTCTCTTCCGGCCACTGATTGGCTTCCGCCAGGAACATCCTGCCCGTGAAATTCCTGTCCAGATGCGCGCGCATCTTCTTCAGGAACGCGTGCGTCTCCGGCAGGTTCTCGCAGTTGGTACCCTCGCGCTCGTACAGGTATGGGATGGCGTCCAGGCGCATGCCGTCGACGCCCAGGCGGAACCACGCATCCATGGTTTTCAGGATGGCGTCGTGCACCGCGGGATTATCGAAGTTCAGATCCGGCTGGTGCGAATAGAAGCGGTGCCAGAAGTAGGCACCCGCGACGGGGTCCCAGGACCAGTTCGAGGCCTCGAAGTCCTTGAAGATGATGCGCGTCTCGCGGTACTTGTTCGGATCGTCCGTCCATACGTAGAAGTCCCGTGCGGCGGAGCCCGGCTTCGCCCGGCGCGCGCGCTGGAACCACGGGTGCTGGTCGGACGTGTGGTTGATGACCAGCTCGGTAATGACGCGCAGCCCGCGGCTGTGCGCCTCGCGCAGGAACCGCTTGAAGTCGGTCATCGTGCCGTACGCCGGATGTATGTCGGCGTAGTCGGCAATATCGTAGCCGTCGTCGCGCCAGGGCGACGGGTAGAACGGCAGGAGCCAGATGGCGGTGATGCCGAGGTCCTGCAGATAGTCAAGCTTCTGGCCGAGGCCGCGGAAGTCGCCCATACCATCGCCATCACTGTCGTAGAACGCGCGTACGTGCGCCTCGTAGATGATGGCATCCTTGAACCAGAGTGGATCGCCGCCGATGGCACTGTCTGTACGGCTGCGCGTGGTCGCGCCTGTCGTCGTTGTCGCCATGTCTATTCGGACTGCTGTGTGATGCGGAAGATGTGCGCGGGGACCACGCTCGGGTCCAGCTCCACGTAGTTCCATGCGCCCTGCCAGGTGTAGCGTGCGTCGCCGAGCAGGTCATGAACCAGATAGGCCCGACTCTCATCGAGCCCCAGCTGCGCGAGCGGCAGCTCCACCCAGCCCGTGTGCCTGTGCGCCGGGTCGAGGTTCACCACCGTCAGAATCACGTTGTTCTCAGGCCCCGGGCGCGGGGGTTTGAAATCCTCGTACCTGTACAGCGCGCGGCCCGTGGGTGTCACGGGTGCCGCGGCGCTCGATTTCGTATATGCGATCAGGTCCGGCACATCGGCGCCGCCGTTCGTCACGGCGTGGAAACGGAGCGTGCGGTTGTCATGCAGGGCTGCGTTGGCGCGCCGAATGCGGTTGATCCGCGCGATGAGATGGCGCAGGCTGTCACGGCGATCCAGGTCCCAGCTGCGGATCTGGTATTTCTCGGAATCCAGATACTCCTCGCTGCCCGGCTCGCGCGGCTCGTGCTCCATGAGCTCGAACGCGGGGCCGTAAATCCCATATGATGACGACAGCGTAGCGGCCAGCACCACGCGGTTCATGAACGCGGCCCTGCCGCCCGTCTGGAGGTACTCCGTGAGGATGTCGGGCGTGTTCGGCCAGAAGTTCGGCCGGAAAAACTCGGCCGTCCCGGTCGTGGTGAGCTCGCGCATGTATTCAGTGATCTCGGCCTTGCTGTGGCGCCAGGCGAAGTACGTGTACGACTGATTGAAGCCGAGCTTCGCCAGCCGCTCCATGCGACGCGGCGTCGTGAACGCCTCGGCGAGAAAGATCGTGTCCGGATTCTTCGAGCGGAGTCTCCCCAGGCACCACTCCCAGAAGCCGAACGGCTTGGTGTGGGGATTGTCGACACGGAAGATGCGCACGCCCTGATCGATCCAGAACTCGAAGACGGCAGCGAGCTCCGTCCACAGCGCGCGCCAGTCGCTCGACTCGAAGTCGAACGGATAGATGTCCTGGTACTTCTTCGGCGGATTCTCGGCGTACTGGATCGTACCGTCGGGGCGCGCGCGGAACCAGTCGGGGTGCTCCTCGACGTACGGGTGGTCGGGTGCAGCCTGGAACGCGATGTCGAGTGCCACCTCGATGCCGCGGTCGCGGGCCGAGCGCACCAGGCGGCGGAAGTCGTCCAGCGTGCCGAGGTCCGGATGTACGGACATGTGGCCGCCCTCGGCACTGCCGATCGCCCAGGGGCTGCCGACGTCCAGCTCGCCGGCCGACTCGCTGTTGTTCGGTCCCTTCCGCTTGAGGAACCCGATCGGGTGGATGGGCGGCAGATAGAGCACATCAAAGCCGAGTTGCTCGACGTAGTCGAGCCGGCGCTCCACGTCCGCAAACGTGCCGTGGCGGCCGGGTTCCGGCGCGGCGGAGCGGGGGAACAGCTCGTACCAGGCAGAGAACGCCGCACGCACCGGATCGACGGCGACCTCGAGCTCCGGCTCGTAACGCGTGGCATGAGTGAAGTCGGGGTAACGCAGGGCGAGCGCGTCGACATCGTCGCCCATGACGAGCCGGATCCGCTCCGTGATGTCGACGTCGCGGTCCTGAACGCGTTGCGCGATCTGTGCGAGCGTGCTGGCGTCGCGACCCAGCGCGCGGCGCCCGGCGGCCTCCAGCAGCTGCCCGCCCGTGATGATGTCGACGCTCACATCCTGGTATGCGGCCAGCCGCTTCTGCATGTCACGGCGCCACCCCTTCCACGTGTCGAGCCACGCCTCGATCGTGTAGCGGTATCGGCCCAGCCGCTCGGCCGTGAACGACGCGCGCCAGCGGTCATTGCCCAACGGCTCCATGACCTGTTCACGCCACCTGCGGTCCCGCTCGAAGCGCGAGAGCAGGCGAGCCGATATCGCTTCGTGCCCGTCCGTGAAGATGTCCGCCTCTACCACCACATCCTGACCGACCACGCGCTTGCACGGGAAGCGACCACATGCCACTTCAGGCTGCACGCCTTCGATGATGATGCGCCGCCGATCCCTTCCGCTCTTCGGTTCCGCTGCTCCCATTCCTCCCCCATCAATTCCTGTCCGCACTCCAAACGCAAGATTCGCGCATCTCCCTTGCTGCCGCCGCGGTGTCGAAGGGTAGAGTGGCACGCCTGCGGGGGCAAACGTCACTCGCAGGACGCGAGCCGCGGCGCTAGATTCGCCCGCGCGTCGAGGCCGGTGTGGATGTTGCACCCGGGGGGTGCGCGACCGGGTCGCACCGGCACATGCCACAGTCAGATGGAGGAAGTGATGATGCGGAGGATGACGGCGGTATCGATCATGGTACTGCTCGCGGCTGCGTGTGGCGACACGGACACGCTGCCCGAAACGGACGGTCTGGAGTCGGATGCGCCCGCGCTGGAGTCCGGTGAGGCGCAGCCTGGCGGCACCACCCTGCCTCCGGACGACGCCGATCTCGCTGCGGTGGACGCGACGCTCGCGGAATGGAGTGTGACCCTGTCGCGGGACAGTGTCACGGCCGGCGCGCTGGCCATCAGCGTCCGGAACACCGGCTCCCTGGTGCACCGGTTCGAGGTCGAGGGAAACGGCGAGGAATGGGCGTCGGAGGACATCAATCCCGGTGACGAGGTGACAATGAGTCTGAACCTCGCTCCCGGGGTGTACGAGGTCTATTGCCCGATCGAGGACGGTGAAAGCCACCGGGCCCGGGGCATGACAACGACATTGCGAGTATACTGACCGACGGGCCGGCGACGCCGTCCGTTGGCGATATCGAACCGGCGTCGTAGTTTCCGCCGGATATGGAAGCAGCACGTTTTCTGTGGTGGATGGCCGCGGCAGCCCTCGTGCTGCCGTTTCTGGATCTGGTGCAGCGGACGATCGGGCCGCAGCAGTGGCTCGACCGCGCGACGCGCGAGCGCGTGCTGCTCGGCGTCCTCGAGGTCGGGACACTCCTGGCCTGGCTGGCAGTACAGGGGCGCTGGCGTTTCCTGCCCGAACAGGACCCGGGCGTCGCCGTGGCGGGGGCCGTGCTCGCCCTGACGGGGGCGTTGTTCGCCGCCTGGGGCAAGGCGCGGCTCGGCAGCCTGTTCTCGCCGCACCTCGGCGTGCAGGAGGGCCACCGGCTGGTGACGACGGGTCCATATGCCGTCGTCCGCCACCCCATCTATCTCGGGCTGATCGATTTCCTGATCGGTTCGGCGCTCTACTTCAACGATGTGGCACTGCTCTCCGCAGCGTTCCTGTTCGTCATATGGTTTACCGCCCAGATCCGCATCGAGGAGCGATTCTTCGCGGCGCATTTCGGTGAGGAATGGCTGGAGTACCAGGCACGCACCCCGGCGCTGTTCCCGCGTGTGCTGCCGCGGCGTCCCAAATCATGAGCGGCACCAGGCAACCGACTCGAATGAACGTGAAAGCAGACGTGCGTGAAGGCCAGACGTTTGGCGGGAGCTCGCTCGCGGCGCGGTATGCCAGCTTCGTCAAGCTGCCGCACACGCTGTTCGCCCTGCCTTTTGCTGGTGTCGGTGCGATTCTCGCCTCGTGGGAATACGGACGGAATCTAACGATCGAGGCCGTCGGCTGGATCGTGCTTGCGTTCACCGCGGCACGTTTCGCGGCCATGGGCTTCAACCGCATCGTGGACCGTCGTTTCGACGCACTGAATCCACGGACCGCGCGCCGTGAGCTGCCGGCCGGCACGCTGTCACTCGCGCAGGCGGTCACGGCTGTGGTGGTCGCGTCGATCGTCTTCCTGGTGGCGGCGTTCATGCTGAATCCGCTGTGCGGGCTGCTGGCGCCGCCGGCACTCGGCTGGGTCTTCTTCTATTCCTACACCAAGCGATTCACACCATGGGCGCATCACGTGCTCGGCATGGGGCTCGGGATTGCACCGGCGGGTGCGTTCCTCGCGATCTCGGGCGTGTGGCCCGATCCGTGGTACGTGCTGCCCGTACTCGTGGCAGCCGTCATGTTCTGGGTGGCCGGTTTCGATGTCATCTACGCACTGCAGGACGTGGAGTTCGATCGCACGCACGGGTTGCACTCGATACCCGCACGCGTCGGCGCACAGGGTGCGCTCCGGCGCGCGCGCATCTTTCACGGCCTCTCCTTTCTGCTGTTCGCGGCTATTCCCGTCTTCCGCATGCTGCCGGTGGGGCTGCTCTATTCCGGTGCGCTCGTGGTCATGGCCGGACTTCTCGTTTACGAGCATCGGCTGATCGGTTCGGGCGATCCCGCCCTGCTCGACCTCGGGCGGATCGATCGCGCGTTCTTCCATGCGAACGTCGGCGTCTCGCTGGCGTTCTTCGTGTTCACGCTGCTCGACCGCGTTCTGGGCAGCTCGCCAGTGCTCTGATATGACAGCGACCCCCGTGACCATGGCCGTCACCGGCGCATCCGGTGCGCCCTATGCGGTGCGTCTCCTCGGCGCATTGAACGCGGCAGCCGTGCCGGTGCGCCTGATCGTTTCGCATACAGGCTGGCGACTGCTGCAGGAAGAGCTGGACATTGCGGATGAGACAGGACTCCGACAGCGGACGGGCGACTGGTCGAACGTGCTGCTGTATCGCGACGATGACCGGGGCGCCACGCCTGCATCCGGATCGGCGCCGTCCCGCGGCATGGTGATATGCCCGTGCTCCATGGGCACACTGGCAAGCATCGCCCAGGGCACGACGCGCTCACTGATCGAACGTGCGGCCGACGTCGTACTGAAGGAGCGGCGGCGGCTGATCCTGGTCCCGCGCGAGACGCCGTACTCGCAGATCCACCTGGAGAACATGCTGCGCCTCACGCAGGCCGGCGCCGTGGTGCTGCCTGCTTCACCCGGATTCTACCACAGGCCCCGCTCGATCGAGGATCTGATTGATTTCGTGGTCGGCCGCGTGCTTGCGCATCTCGGTGTCGAGTCGGACATCGGGCCGCGGTGGGAGTCGGGCGAGTCGTGAAGATCGGGCTGATCAGCGATACGCACGGTCTGCTCCGGCCGCAGGTGTTCGACATCTTCGAAGGCGTCGAGCTGATCCTGCATGCCGGCGACGTCGGCAGCATGGACATCATCGTGGAGCTGGAGGCGATTGCGCCGGTCCACGTTGTCATGGGCAACACGGACTCCGCGGCGTTGCGGCCGCGCGCGCGTGACGAGGTCGTGCTCGAGCTGGAGGGGCATCGCCTGGTTCTGGTGCATGGGCACGCGCTCGGATCACCGAACGCGGCACTGCTGCGCATTGCCTACCCCGACACGGACGTGATCGTGTACGGCCACACGCACCGTCAGCGTGTCGATGAACGGGACGGCTGCATGATCGTGAATCCCGGTGCGGCAGGAGCGGCCCGCTTCGACCTGAAGCCGAGCGTTGCGATTCTGACGCTCGAGCACGGCGCCGCCCCGCGCGTGGAGCACATCCCCATCGTCACGCGCTGACACGCCATGCGCATCTGGATCGACGCCGACGCCGCACCCCGGGACGTGAAGGAGATCGTGTTCCGCGCTGCGAAGCGCCTGGAGCTGGAGACGGTCATGGTCGCGAACCAGCGGCTGTCCAGGCCGCTCGACAATCCCTTCGTGAGTGCCGTGCTTGTGCAGGGTGGGCCCGACGTGGCGGATCAGCACATTGCCGACCACGCGGTCGCCGGCGATCTCGTCATCACCGCGGACATACCGCTGGCGGCGATACTGGTGGAGAAGGGGATCCACGCGCTGGATCCGCGCGGCGAGCTGTACAGCCCGGAGAACGTCCGGGAGCGGCTCTCGATTCGCGACTTCATGGAGTCACTGCGTGGCTCAGGCGTCGAGACCGGCGGCTCGCGGCCCTACGGCCCGAAGGACCGGCAGGCCTTTGCCGGCACCCTGGACCGCGTGCTTACGGCCGCACTGCGGAAGCGCTGAAGGCAGCGGTGCGGAGGGCTGACCTACAGGATTGGTAGTCGGCGCGGGCCGGCGCGGCCATCGACGCGCCAGGTGCGCTCGAGCTCGTGGGGACGGAGCCGGAACCAGCGGGCAAGCAGAAGGATCTCCGCGGCCTGAGTCGGCGCTACCCGGGCATAGGTCTCCCGTCGCTGCAGCAGCCGGCGGGCTCGGTCGGTGAGTGCTGCGCGCGCAGCGTCGTCGCCCGGCGCGCGCGACTCCTCGCGGATGCTGCCACGCCGGATGATGTACACGCGGTCGTCGGCCGCGTGGCCGGGCACCTCGTACACGAACGATAGCGATTCGATGAACCCGCGCAGTGAGACGAGCTCCGCGCGGGCGTCCTCGAGGCGATGCATGCGGTCGCGCAACTCCGCCGCGTATTCGTACTGGAGCCGGTCCGCGGCGGCATCCATGCGTCTGCGCAGGATCGTGAGCGGAATGTCGGCGTCGCCATCGAGGAATCGACGCGCGAGCTCGGCCTGCGCACCGTACTCCGCCTTCGTGCAGCGCCCGGCACACGGCGCGATGCACTTGCGGACGTCTGCACGCATGCAGAGCGGCTGCGGATCGGCGCCAAAGAGATCGAGCTGGTCGGCGAAGCGCATGCGCGTACCGCCGGCGCAGTCGCGCAGCTCCAGCAGATCGCGGATCTCGCGCACGACGTCGCGCACGCGCTGCGGGCCACGGAACGGCCCGAAGTAGATGGCGCCGTCATCCAGGACCTCGCGCACGACCAGCAGCCGCGGCGCTTCCTCGCGCGTCAGCTTCACGAAGCAGAAGACGCGGTCACGCTTGTGCTCGACGTTGAACGGCGGCCGCCATCGCTGGATGGACCGCATTTCGAGGATCAGTGCGGCGAACTCGCTCGGCGCGTACTCCCAGTCGATGCGGTGCGTGTGCGCGATGATGTCCGCCGCCTTCTCGCCACGGTCCGCCCGGAAATAGGACATCAGCCGCGTTCGCACGCGCACCGACTTGCCGACGTAGAGCACCTCATCGCCGGGACCGATCATGCGGTAGATGCCGGGTCGGTTCTCGCACCCGGAACGCACGTCGGCGCGCAGCTCGCAGGCCGGGCGGGGACGGGTGGGCAGCATCAGCCGCGCATCACTTCTGGCAGCTCGGGCAGTAGAACGCCGAGCGGTTTGACAGCACGACGCGCTTGATCGGCGTGCCGCACGTCACACATGGCTCCCCCTGCCGGTCGTACGCGCGCAGCCGCCGGACGAACGAGCCCGGCTCACCGCTGGCGTCGCGATAGTCGCTGATCGTGGTGCCGCGGGCATCGATCGATTCCTGAAGCACGTCCCGGAGCGTCTCACGGAGCGCGGCCGTCTCCCGTCTGCGGAGGGTGCGTGCGCGTCGGGTCGGGCGGATGCCGGCGCGGAACAGGGCCTCCACCGCGTAAATGTTGCCGACACCGGCCACGCGTCGCTGATCGAGAAGCCAGTTGCGGATCGGCGTGATCGATGTCCGTGTCAGTTCGTGCAGCCGCTCGGCGGTGAATGCATCGGACAGCGGCTCCACGCCCAGCTCCGCGTCGCGTGCGGCCCAGCCGGATGCGTCGCGCAGATCGAGATCGCCAAACCTGCGGGAGTCATCATAGAGGATGGCGCGCCCATCGCGCAGGTGCAGGCTGACGGCGACGTGACGCAGCTCGCCCGCCCGTGCGGCATCGCTCGTGACGACGCGCCCGGTCATGCCGAGATTGATCACCAGTCGCAGGCCGGCGTCGAACTCGATGACGACGTTCTTGCCTCTGCGCGATACGCCGGACACGGTGCGGCCCCGGAGCCGGCGCCCCAGGAGAGCCGGAGTGAGTCCCTTGTGCAGGACGTCCGCGTGCGTGACGACGACGCGCGTCACGGTGCTGCCCGGGATGCGTGCGCGCAGATCCCGTACGATCGTCTCTGCCTCCGGCAGCTCCGGCATCAGGCGCTGGGCGCGGCCGCGCGTGCGAGCTCGCGCCAGCCGATGTCGCGGCGGTGGTACTTGCCCTCGAAGTGAATCGCATCCGCCGCCCAGCGACTGCGCTCTGCTGCGCCGCGCATGTCTGCCGCCAGCGCAGTGACCGCGAGCACGCGCCCTCCGGCCGTGACCAGATGTCCGTCCTCGAGCTTCGTGCCGGCGTGATAGACGTAGACGTCCTTCGCCTCGTACACCTCCGGCGGGATCGTGATCTCCGCACCGGATACGTATGTGCCCGGGTAACCGCCCGCCGCGAGGACAGTGGTGAGCGCGGCGCCGCCGTGCCAGTCGAGCCGGAGCCCGCGAATGGAGCCGCCACGCGCGATCGCGAGCATCGGATCGAGCAGCGATGAATGCAGCAGCGGCACGACCACCTGCGTCTCGGGATCACCGAAACGGGCGTTGAACTCGATGACCTTCGGCCCGCTCTCCGTGAGCATCAGTCCCGCGTAGAGCAGTCCCCGGAACTCGTGGCCATCGTCGCGCAGCGCGGCGAGGACAGGGAGCAGTATCTCACGCCGAACCCGCTCGAGCAGTTCAGTCGTCGCGACAGCGACCGGCGCGTAGGCTCCCATTCCGCCCGTGTTCGGACCGGTGTCTCCTTCGCCGATGCGCTTGTGGTCCTGGGCCGCAAGCATCGGCACGGCCTCCGCGCCGTCGCACAGCGCAAACACGGACAGCTCCTCGCCTGACAGGAACTCCTCGACCACAACCTGGTCGCCCGCCGTGCCGAAGGATTCGCCCGCGAGCATCGCGCGCGCGTGGTCGAGCGCTTCATCGACCGTCTCGCATACGATCGCACCCTTGCCGGCCGCGAGCCCGGACGCCTTTACGACGATCGGGGCGCCGCGTTCGCGGATGAACGCCGCCGCCTGATCGTACTCCGTGAACGTGCCGAAGCGTGCCGTAGGCACGCCTGCCTTCTTCATCAGCGCCTTCGCGTACGCCTTCGAGGACTCGATCCGGGCGGCGCCGAGTGTCGGACCGAAGAGGGGGATACCGTGGCGCATGAACACGTCGGCGATACCCTGCGCGAGCGGCCCCTCGGGGCCGCACACCGTCAGATCGATCGCGTTCTGTTCCGCCCACGTAGCGAGCGCCGGTACATCGGCAGGGTCGAGAGGGAGGGAGGTAGCGTCGGACTGCGTGCCGCCGTTGCCGCGCGTGATGTAGAACTCGGCGGCAGGTGCATCCGACCGCAGCTTGCGCAGCAGGGCGTGCTCACGGCCGCCGTTGCCGACGATGAGGATCTTCATTGCGAGGTCGCATCTGGTGACGAATGGCGCTGACGGAAGCTAGGCACGGGGATCGGGGACTGCAAACGACGCAGGCGGCAAACGCCGTGAAGCCCGCGAGCAGCGGATGCTCGTCGGGCTCCGGAGGCGGCGAGGCGCTACGCGTCCGTGGTGCGCCGGAATCCCTCGGTGAACCGTTCGCGGGTCTGCCGCAGCGCGTCACTGAACTGTCGCGCGAAGGTCTGGGCATCTTCGCGGTACGCCTGGGCGGCCGCCGCGAGATCCTCCTTGTAGGGTGCCGCGCCGTCCGTGCGATGGCGGTACTCGCCGCGGAGGACGCGGTCGTAGTCGCCGGCTTCGATCCAGTCGCGCAGCTCTGCGGCACGCAGGACGTGGAACGGGTGCGTCGCGCCGAGGAGGTTGAGGACCTTGAAGACCATGTCCGCCGCGTCGCCGCCGTCGCGGTATTCGTCGGCCTGGATCAGGAACTCGTTGAGGTTGGTCTCGGTGTCATGGCCGCCGCCCGCGAGGCGCATGAAGGTATGGAGGGTCTTCTCCGGCTGCTGGAGGGCGAGCAGGCCGGCGCGGTCGGCGGAGAGCTCGCTCTTGCGCTGCCACTCGAGCAGTGCGACGAGCACGACCCGCGCGGCAATCCCCACCACGGGGAACCCCATCTGGGCGAGTTGCATGAGAAGGACGATCATGGTGCGGTACAGCACATGGCCGGACATCACATGGCCGAGCTCATGGCCGAGGATGTAGGTCATCTCGTCGCGGTCCAGCAGACGGATCGTGCCCGAGTTCATCACGATGAAAGGGCGGTCCATGCCGTAGGCACCCGCGTTTACCAGCGGCGTCTGCGAGATGAAGAGCTCGGGCGGCGTCTTCACGTCCAGCGTCTGGCACACCTCGAGGTAGTGGCTCCACACCTCCGGGAACTGACGCGGCCCGACACGCACGGCATTGGCCTGGAACGCCAGGCGGATCGGCTTTTCACCGAAAAGTCCGAAGATCGTGCGCAGCACCTGGTCGAAGACCGGGATGCGACGGGCGGCCATCAGGGCGGCACGATCTGCAGGGTGTTCCCACGCGCTGGGATCAATGTCGCGCAGAATGCGGTGCGAGCGGGCGTCAATGGGCTCGGACATGAGTGATTCTCCTCGAGGGGTTCTGACGTGTCTACGTGCGGAGCCGGAGCGCGGTTTCGCAATCGGACGCGGCACCCGTTCTGCAAGATGGCCCGGGGCGTCATGGCACCGTCCCTCCCGGATACGCACGAGTGAGCATCCCGTTCCGCATATGGAACTGATATCGTGGACGGGCAACCGTACTGATATTCACCACAGAGCACACAGAGCACACAGAGTTACGGCGGTGACGCTGGCCGACGTATATCTCAGTCGGTGGCAGCCATCGGCGTTTTCGCCGTGCCTGACCGTTTGCCGTGGGAAAACTACTGAGGCGTGGCGCGTGGCATAAATGACTTCAGATTTCAACGTGCACGCGGTATCAACTTCTCGGTCGTGTGATCTCCCCGATCCCGTCCTCCGTGAGCTCCCTGTGCTCTGTGGTGAACAGTCCGTTGTCTGACTGGATGATCACCAGGCCCGTGGACCCGTCAATACTCCGCGGCCTGCCCCTTCCCGCGCAGGATCGTACCAGGTCGCAGGTCCATGAATCGCCCGCCGTCGACCGTCACCGCGCCGTTCACGATGACGTACGGAATTCCCTCGGGATACTGATGCGGCTGCGCGAAGGTGGCGCGGTCACGCACAGTTCCCGGATCGAAGATCACGATATCGGCACGCCGACCCTCGGCGATGCGACCGCGATCGGTCAGGCCCAGGCGATCCGCAGGCAGACCGGTCATGCGGCGCACCGCTTCCTCCAGAGTCAGAGTGCCGCGCTCGCGCACGTACTCGCCGAGCACTCGCGGAAACGTGCCGTAAGCGCGCGGATGAGGATGACCCTCGCCGGGTCGCGACAGCCTTCCGTCGGATGCGACCGCCGTCCAGGGATGCGACATGATGCGTTCGACGTCGCGCTCGTCCAGGACGTGGAAAATGGCGTTGGCTCCGCCGCGCTGCATCGCCTCGAGCACGAGCTCTGCTCCCGTTTCCATGGTAGGCTCGCGGCCCTCGCGAACGGCCCAGTCGTGCAGGGTCCGACCTTCGAGTGACTCATCCCATCGGACGCGCGAGAACTGGACCCGTCGCAGGTCGCGGCCGCCGCGGTCGTTGACGAGGTTCCAGATGATGCCGGCGACGATACTGTCGCGCAGCTGCGTGTTCTCCAGCCGTTCCATGAGCGCCGACGTGCCTCCCGCGAGGGACCATGGCGGCATGAGGATGCTGATGCCCGTGTGCGTTGCGGTGTAGGGATACTGATCGGCCATCACGTCGATGCCGGCCGCGCGTGCGGAGTCGATCATCGCGAGTGTGCGCTCGCTGCCTCCCCACATGTCCGCGCCCACTACCTTGTGGTGCGTCAGCACCACCGGAATGCGGGCGCGCCTGCCGATGTCGATCGCTTCGGCGACGCCAGCGAACAGGTCCAGTCCCTCGTCGCGCAGATGCGACGTGTAGATGCCGCCCCGGCGAGCTGCCGCCTGCGCCAGGGCGACGACTTCGTCCGTCGAGGCGTAGAAGCCGGGAGTGTAACGCAGGCCGGTTGAGAGTCCGAAGGCGCCATCGCGCATCGCGGCGTCCACCATTGCGACCATGCGTTCCAGCTCCGCCGGTGTCGGCGCGCGGTCGTCCATTCCCATCGTCGAACGCCGGATCGTATTGTGGCCGGCCAGGAAGCCGACGTTCATGCCGACGCCGATCGTGGCGAGCGAGTCGAGATAGGGTCCCAGCGGCAGCGGCCCTCCACCATCGGGATTCCCGAGCGCCGTGGTGACACCCTGCCGCACGTGACTTTCAGCCGCGGGCAGCTCCATAAGTGGATCGAGATGCGCATGCAGATCGATGAAGCCGGGGGCGACCATGAGGCCGCGCGCGTAGATCACGCGGTTTGCGAGCGACGGATCGAGCGCAGTCCGCGATACGCGCACGATTATCCCTCCGGCGGTGGCGACGTCGGCCGCGTACGGCGCGCTGCCCGTGCCATCGATCACGGTGCCTCCGGTGATCAGCAGGTCCCACTGCTGAGCCTGGACACCCGAACCCAGCAATGCCACGGCAACGACTGCGCTTGTGGCGACGCGTGCGCATCGCGCGGACACCGACTGTACCAGCGAGCGTGCGCTTCCCGCGTTCCGGAACACGGCGCCGGCCTCGCGGGGCCGCATTCCGAAGGGCCAGCTGCGCTCGATAAGACGATGGGGCGCCGCGCTGCCTCGATGCGCCAATCTGCAGAATGGGTTCCGCGTCCGATTCATTTCAGCGCAGTCTCGAGGTCCTCGAGGAGATCCTCCACATCCTCGATGCCGACCGACAGTCTTACCAGGCCATCGCTGATTCCCATGCGATCGCGCATCTCCTTCGGCACCGACGCGTGCGTCATGATGGCCGGATGTCCGATGAGCGACTCGACCCCGCCGAGTGACTCGGCCAGCGAGAATAGCCGCGTCCCCTGCACCACGCGCTGCGCCCGCTCCAGCGAGCCCAGCTCCATGCTGATCATTCCGGTGAACCCCTTCATCTGCCGCTTCGCGAGCTCATGCTGGGGATGATCGCTCAGGCCGGGATAGAACACCTTCTGCACGCCGCTGTGGGCGGCCAGGTACTCGGCGACGCGTGCGCCGTTGCGGTTGTGTCGCTCCATCCGCACGTCGAGCGTCTTCGTCCCCCGCAGCACCAGCCAGGCGTCCCACGGACCGGGCACCGCGCCGGCGGCCTTCTGGAGGAAGCGCAGCTCCTCGGCGATGCCGTCGTCGTTCGTCACCACGATCCCGCCGACGACGTCGGAATGTCCGTTCAGGTACTTGGTGCTGGAATGCACAACCATGTGCGCGCCCAGCTCGAGCGGCCGCTGGTTGTAGGGTGACGCGAATGTATTGTCGACCACGATCTGCACGTCCTGACGCGCGGCGATCTCCGCGACCGCGCGCAGGTCCGTCAGCTTCATCATCGGGTTGGTCGGCGTTTCGAGATGGATCAGCTTCGTATTCGGCCGGATCGCATCCTCGACACGTTGCGGGTCGCTGGAGTCTACCGGCGTGAAATCGAGACCGAGCCGGCGCATGACCTTGTCGAAGAAGCGGTGCGTGCCGCCGTACACGTTCTCCTCGTAGATCACGTGGTCGCCGGCTGAGAGCCTCTGCACGATCGCGCCGATCGCCGCCATGCCGCTGGCAAACGCCATCCCGTGCGTGCCGCTCTCGAGGGCTGCGACGTTGCGCTCCAGCGCCTCGCGTGTCGGATTCTGCACGCGCGCGTACTCGTATCCGCCCTTCGGCTCGCCAAGCTTTGGCTGCACGTACGTCGATGTCTGAAAGATCGGCGGCATGATGGCGCCGGTCGTCTCTTCGGGATGCTGGCCCGCGTGGATCGCGAGCGTGCCGAACCGCTGTGTTTTTGCCATGACCGTTCCGGTACGTGTGACGGTGGGGATCGCTGCGAACATATCTGGCGGCGTGCGCTGGCGCGAGGCTCGTGTTCGACATACACTCCGCGCGCAACATCAGCCTGGGAGCCGCCGTGGCCGATCCAATCCTGTCCCATGACCGCGTCACTGCCGACGCCGCCGAGCCGCGCGCCTGGATGTACGTGCTGCACGGCATCTACGGCGCGGGCCGCAACTGGGCGTCCGTCGTCCGTCGCATCACACGCGAGCGGCCGGAATGGGGTGGACTGCTCATCGATCTGAGGCAGCACGGCGACTCCCAGGGCTTCGCCGGCCCGCATACGGTGCAGGCAGCGGCAGCGGACCTGGATCGCCTGGCGGAGCACACCGGGATCCGGCCGGACGTCGTCCTCGGTCATTCGTTCGGCGGCAAGGTCGCGCTCGTGCATGCCGGTCAGACCGCGTCGGCGCCGCGTCAGGTGTGGGTCATCGATTCCACGCCTCAGGAGCGCGAGCCGGACGGCAGCGCGTGGGATATGCTGGAGCTGCTCGAGTCGCTGCCGCGCCGCTTCGACAGTCGCGACGACCTGATCGCGCAGCTGATGGAACGCGGCCAGCCGAAGGTGCTGGCGCAGTGGATGGCAACGAACCTCGTATCCGACAATGGCGACTATCGCTGGCGGTTCGACTTCGATTCCATTCGCGAGCTGCTCATGAGCTTCTTCGACACGGACGCCTGGGCCGTCGTCGAGGACCCTCCCGAGGGGACCGAGATCCACCTGGTCAAGGCGGAGGAATCGCGGGTCCTGTCGGGCGCCGCTCTGGAACGGGCGGAGGCTGCGGCGGCGGGCGGGCGCACTTTCGTGCACAGGGTTCCCGGCGGCCACTGGGTCAACGCGGACAGCCCGGCGGCGCTGGAGGCGCTGCTGGTGCAGATGTTGCCCCCGATCTGACTTTATCACACCAGACGGCGCTGGAGGCCGTATTCATGTCATTCGAGATACCGTCCGACCTGATGGTGAGTGTGTCCGGCGTGCGTGGCCGCGTTGGCGCGGGCCTGACACCGGAGGTCGTGGCGCGCTTCGCGTCCGCATTCGGCGCCTGGGTCCGCGAGCGCAGCGGCAAGGCCCGCCCGAAGGTGGTGCTGGGGCGGGACTCGCGCACGTCCGGACCCATGTTCAGCCGCATCGTCGCTGGCGCCCTCCAGTCAGTGGGATGCGATGTCGTCGAGATCGGTGTCGCGCCGACCCCGACGGCGCTCTACACCATCCGCGCGCTCGGCGCCGATGGCGCGATCGTCGTGACGGCGAGCCACAATCCCGTCGAGTGGAACGCGCTCAAACTGGCGTCGTCGGCGGGCATGTTCCTGGACGCCGACGAGGCGCCGCAGATGCGTGCCTACGTCAATGACCGCCCGATCGAGCGGGCGGAGTGGAATGCGCTGGGCGAGGTGGTTAGGGACGAGGGGGCGGTACAGCGGCATCTCGAGGCGGTCCTCGGGATCCCGTACCTCGACATCCCCGCGCTGAAGAAGAGGCGGTTCCGGGTCGGCCTGGAGTGCATCAACGGCGCCGGCTCCGTGCTGTTGCCGCGGCTGCTCGAGGAGCTCGGCTGCGAGGTCATGGGGCTGAACCTGGAGCCGACCGGCCGGTTCGCCCGGGAGCCGGAGCCCGTGGCGGAGAACCTGGGTGATCTGGAACGGCTCGTTCGTGACAACGGCCTCGACATCGGACTGGCGACGGATCCCGACGCGGATCGTCTCTCGCTCGTGAGCGACGCCGGCCGCGCTATCGGTGAGGACTACACGCTCGCGCTGGCCGCAGCGCTCGTGTTGCGGCACCGCAAGGGCCCCGTGGTGACGAACCTGTCCACCAGCCGGGTAGTGCAGGACGTCGCCGACGCCGCGGGTGTGGAGCTCCAGCGTGCGCCTGTCGGCGAGATCAATGTCGCCCGGCGCATGGAAAGCGCCGGTGCGGTGGTCGGCGGCGAGGGCAACGGCGGTGTAATCCTGCCCGACGTCCAGCTGACGCGCGACGCTGCGGTCGCTGCCGCGCTCGTGCTCCAGCTCCTGCTGGAGGACGGCCGGAAGGTGAGTGAGATCGTGGCCTCTCAACAAGGGTATACGATCGTCAAGGACAAGCTGCCCCGGGACTCCGGGTCGCTCGACGCGGCATACAGCGTGCTCGAAGAACAGCTCGGGGCGCCCCGGTCGGACCGCCAGGACGGCCTGCGCCTGGACTGGCCTCAGGACCGCCGCTGGGTGCACCTCCGGGCGTCGGGGACCGAGCCGATCCTGCGCATCATCGCCGAGGCTCCCTCGGAGGAAGGCGCCCGGGAGCTGGTTGACCGCGCGCGCGCGGCCCTGTCATCTACAGGGTGAGCCCCGGCGCGCTGGTCGATGGATCCGTAGCGGGAAAGCAGCATGGGGGATGGGAGAGTGCCGGCGAGACACCCCGCAGTCCGGTCGGAGTAGAGCGCAAACCAGCTGACGAAAGACAACGAACGTGTGCGGAATCGTAGGATATATCGGTGACCGGCCGGCGGTGCCGCTGCTGCTCGAGGGGCTCAAGCGCCTGGAGTATCGCGGGTACGACTCGGCCGGTCTGACCCTGGTCAATGGCGACGGCCTGGATACCCGCAAGGCCGTTGGCAAGATCGCGGAGTTGGAGAAGCAGGTCGGCAACGGCCGCCAGCCGGATGCGACGATCGGTATAGCGCATACCCGCTGGGCGACGCACGGCGCGCCGAACGAGCGCAATGCACATCCGCACCTCAGCTGCAACGGCGAGTTCGCGGTAGTGCACAACGGCATCATCGAGAATGCGGGCACACTGCGCAAGAAGCTCGAGCAGATGGGCCACACCTTCCGAAGCGAGACGGACACGGAAGTCATCGCGCACCTGATCGAGGAGGCGTACGAGGGCAACCTCGAGGATGCGGTGCGTGAGGCACTGCGCCAGGTGGAGGGCGCCTACGGCCTGGCGATCGTCAGCAGCCGCGAGCCGCGCAAGATCGTGGCGGCGCGCAAGGGCAGCCCGCTGCTGCTCGGTGTGACCGACAACGGCGAGTATTTCGTCGCGAGCGACGTCGCGGCCGTGCTCGCGCAGACTCGCCAGGTGATCTATCTCGACGATGGCGAGATGGCGGTGCTCACCGACGACGGCTACGAGACGCAGTCGCTCCGCGGTGAATCGCTCGAGAAGGAGGTCAAGCAGATCGCGTGGGATCTCGATGCGATCGAGAAGAGCGGTCATGACCACTTCATGATCAAGGAGATCTTCGAGCAGCCGGAAACGATCATGCAGGCCTACCGCGGCCGCGTCCTGGAAGAGGACGGTACGGTGAAGTTCGGCGGGCTGAACCTCGAGGATGATGAGCTGGCGGCATTCGACAGGATCATCATCTGCGCATGCGGCACGTCGTGGCACTCCGGCCTGATCGGCGAATACATGCTCGAGGAGATCTGCCGTCTGCCGGTCGACGTCGAGTACGCGTCCGAGTTCCGCTATCGCAGTCCGATCGTGAACGAGCGCACACTGATGCTCGTCATCAGCCAGTCAGGCGAGACGGCGGACACGCTGGCGGCGATGCGCGAGGCGAAGGCGCAGGGCGCGAAGGTGCTCGGCATCGTGAATGTCGTCGGATCGACGATCGCGCGTGAGGCGCACGGGGGGATTTATCTGCATGCAGGGCCGGAAATCGGCGTCGCTTCGACGAAGGCGTTCACCAGCCAGGTCGTCGCCCTCACGCTGTTCACCGTCCGCATGGGCCGGTTGCGCGGTAACCTCACGGCCGAGCAGGGACGCGAGATCCTGCAGGCGCTGCGGGAGCTGCCGGACAAGGTCGAGCAGGTGCTCGAGCTGAACGATGCGATCCGTGAGCTCGCGCGGATATACAAGAGCGCATCGAACTTCCTCTATCTCGGGCGGGGCTACAACTTCCCGACCGCGCTGGAGGGCGCGCTCAAGCTGAAGGAGATCAGCTACATCCACGCGGAGGGCCTGCCGGCGGCAGAGATGAAGCACGGCCCCATCGCACTGATCGACGAGAACATGCCGGTCGTCGTCATTGCGCCGCACGACGCGGTGTATCAGAAGGTGCTGTCGAACATCCAGGAAGTGAAGGCGCGCGGCGGCCGGGTCATCGCGGTTGCGACGACCGGCAACTCGGAGCTCGCCGGGATGGTGGACCACATGATCCCGGTGCCCGATACGATCGATATGCTGACCCCGATCGTGACGACCATCCCGCTGCAGCTGCTCGCGTATCACATTGCCGTCATGCGCGGCTGCAACGTGGACATGCCGCGCAACCTGGCGAAGTCCGTCACCGTCGAGTGACGGTGACCCGGCTTACGCGCCGCGCGGTCGCACGCGCCACCGGCTCATGCGCGTCGTACTGCAGCGCGTGAGCCGTGCGGAAGTCCGCATCGACGATCGCGTCAGCGGCCGCATCGATGGCGGCTACGTGGTGCTCGCTGCATTCCGTAGCGATGACACGAGCACGTCGCTGCAGTGGATGGCCGACAAGATCTCATCGCTGCGTCTGTTCCCCGACGACGGCGACAGCCGCGCGGATGAGGGCGAAAAGCCATCATCGTTCAGCCGTGACCTCTCGGCCGTCGGCGGCGGTCTCCTCGTCGTGAGCCAGTTCACGCTCTACGGGGACGCGCGCAGGGGCCGACGTCCCGGCTTCAGTGACGCCGCCCCACCCGCGCTTGCCGTCGAGTTGTACGATCGGTTTGTCGCACTGCTGCGTGAGCGCGCGCCGGGGCGCGTCGAGACGGGAGAGTTCGGCGCGATGATGGATGTCGAGCTCGTCAACCACGGACCCGTCACGCTCATCCTCGACAGCCCGACCAAATCATGAGCGCCGCTCCGCGCATCATCCTCGCCTCACAGTCGCCGCGCCGCGCTGACCTGCTCCGCATGCTGGGGCTGACGTTCGAGACGATGCCAGCGGACATCGATGAGACCTACCGCGCGGGTGAGAAGCCGGCGCCGCACGCGGAACGGCTGGCGCGCGGGAAGACCCGAACGATCGCCGCACGTGTGCCGGACGCGGTGATCATCGGCAGTGACACGGTCGTCGTCGTCGACGGCGAAGTCCTGGGCAAGCCGCGTGACCATGACGAAGCCGTCCAGATGCTGATGCGGCTGCAGGGCAGGGAACACGAGGTGGCGACCGGCATCGCCGTGTGCGTGCAGGGGACGCTTCGCAGCGCCGTGGAGCGCGTTCGTGTTCGTTTCCGGCCATTCAACGCCGCGCTCGCGGGCGCGTATGCGGCCACCGGCGAGCCGATGGACAAGGCGGGCGCCTACGGCATCCAGGGCTTCGGCGCCACCCTTGTCGAACGGATCGAGGGCGATTTCTTTGCGGTCATGGGCCTTCCCATATGCCGCATGATCGAGCTGCTGGAGTCCGCCGGGTTCACGTACGACTTCGAGGGTCTGAAGTGGGGCGGGCCAGGGTTCCGGCAGGCTGCACATTGAACGCTCAAACCGGGCTCGGAGGATGAAGACGCTACTCGCGATCGACCAGGGAACCACGGGGACCACGTGCCTCGTGCTCGATGAGCACTGCACGCTCATCGCGCGCGCGTACTCCGAGTTCACGCAGCACTACCCGCGGCCCGGCTGGGTCGAGCACGACGCGGCGGAGATCTGGGATGTCACGCGACGGACCGCGCGCGAGGCGGTCGAGCAGGCACGGGGACATGGCCGCATCGAGGTCGCGGGGATCGGCATCACGAACCAGCGGGAAACCGTCGTGGTATGGGATCGCGAGACGGGCGAGCCGGTACACCGTGCCATCGTCTGGCAGGACCGGCGCACGGCGGCACGCTGCCGGGAGCTGCGCGAGCAGGGACGGGAGGAATGGGTGCGTGAGCGCACCGGCCTCGTGCTCGATCCGTACTTCTCGGGCACCAAGCTGGAGTGGTTGCTCGAGAGCGATGCCGAACTGCGCAGCCGCGCGGAGAGCGGTGCGCTCGCCGCGGGAACCATCGATTCGTGGCTGATCTATAAGCTGACCGGCGGCGCGGCACACGTGACTGACCCTACGAATGCGTCGCGTACACTGCTCTACAACATCGACACGCTCGGCTGGGATGACGAGCTGCTGTCGCTGTTCGGCGTGCCGCGTGCGATGCTGCCGGAGGTCCGTCATTCGGCTGAGGTGTACGGCGAATCGACCGTCGATGGGATCGGCATCACGGTCCCCGTGGCCGGTATCGCCGGTGACCAGCAGGCGGCGCTGTTCGGCCAGGGCTGCGTCACGCCCGGTCTGGCCAAGAACACGTACGGCACGGGCGCGTTCCTGCTGCTCAACACCGGCGACGAACGCGTCGCATCGAAGAGCGGGCTCCTGACGACGGTCGCGTGTGGACCCAAGGGCGAGCCATGCTACGCGCTCGAGGGCAGCATCTTCATCGCGGGTGCCGCGGTTCAGTGGCTGCGCGATGGGCTGCGCATCATCGAGAAGGCGGAAGAGACGGCGGTCATGGCGGCATCGATCGAGTCGAATGAAGGTGTTTACTTCGTCCCTGCTTTCGTGGGTCTGGGCGCGCCGCATTGGAACGCGGAAGCGCGTGGCACGATCGTCGGCCTGACGCGCGGGACGGAGCGGGCCCATCTCGTACGCGCCGCACTCGAGGCGATGGCATATGCGACGAACGATGTGCTGCGCGCCATGGAGCAGGACTCCGGTATCACCGCGACCGAGCTCGGTGTCGATGGAGGCGCGTCGCTGAACGACTGGCTGATGCAGTTCCAGTCGGACGTGATCGGTCTGCCGGTTCGACGTCCGCAGATGGTCGAGACCACTGCCCTCGGGGCGGCGGGGCTGGCCGGCATCGCGACCGGCGTGTGGCGCGATGCGGCGCACTTCCTCGGCGAGCGACCCGCGCCGTCAGTGTTCGAGCCGCGCATGGACGATACGGAGCGCACGGAGCTGCTGGAGGGCTGGCATCGAGCCATCGGCACGACGCTCAGCTGGGTGGACGCCTGATGGACGGCATCCTTCAGCTCGCCGTCCTGCTCGCCGCGCTCAACGGTCCTGCGCACAGTGCTGTCGCGCCTGCTGACGCGCTCATGCCAGACAGGGTTCCTGCTTTCGGCGCTGGCGACCGCATGATCAATCCTCCTCATGCCGGGGACATGGTGCCGACGGACCAGCCTACCTCCGCGGCAGCTTTCGTGACCCGGCCGCTGCGCGTCGAAATGCAGGCACCGTCGGATCCGTGGACCAGCGAGGACAAGTTCCGGCACGTCGCGGCGTCGTGGGCGGCCATGGTGTTCACGTTCGCTGCGGTGCGCTCGGTGCACGACGAGCCCGATACGGCTCTGGCGATCGCGGTTCCCGTAACGGCCGCGTTCGGGATCGCGAAGGAGATCGTCGATCATCGGCACGGCGGCCCGTTCAGCTTTCGCGACCTCGCGGCGGACGCGCTCGGCGCGGGCGCGGCCTGGCTTTTCCTCCGGGAGGTGCACTGATGGAAATGCTGGTCATCGGACTCATTGCGGTCGCAGCGTTCGCAGCGGTGCTGTTCCCGCTTTTCCGTCGGAGACCCGGCTTCGGTGACGAGACGGAGTTCGAAAACATACCGCCCGCGAGTACCGTCGAGCGTACCGCGGCCGGAGCTGCCGGGACCGCAGCAGACGCGCCTCGCGCGGCGCACGGAGCCGCGGGCGGAGCGGCGCCGGACGCCGCCACGGGCGAGGACCCGATCGAGGCGGAGGTCATGCGTTACCGCGAGGCCGTCCGCGCCGGCACGGTGTGCCGGAAGTGCGGCCAGGCGAATCCGGCGGACAGCCTGTACTGCTTCGAGTGCGGCGCGCGTCTCCCGCTCGCGGACGCCAGGGAGTTCGAGTAACGGATGGTGGTCGCCGCCGACACAGTCGATCTGCGCAGCGACACCGTCACGCGACCGACCGCGGGGATGCGCGACGCCATCGCACGTGCCGTAGTCGGCGATGATGCGCTCGGCGACGATCCCACCGTCCGCGAGCTGGAGCACCGCATTGCGGAGCTGCTGGGCAAGCCGTCGGCGTTGTTATTCCCCAGCGGCATCATGGCCAACCAGACCGCTCTCCTCCTGCACACCTCGCCGGGCACTGAAGTGGTCTGTGAAGCGACCGCTCATCTCGTGGACTGGGAGCTCGGCGGAGCTGCCGCAAATGCGGGCGCCCAGCTCCGCGGCATTGTCACGGCCGACGGCATGCTCTCGGCCGATGCCGTGGAAGCGGGTATCCGCCCGCGCACGGCGAAACTTCAGCTGCAGACTTCGCTGATCGCTGTCGAGAACACCCACAACGCCGCGGGCGGGCGGGTGATGCCGCTGGCGGTCGCGCGTGACATCCGTGACCTGGCCGCGCGGCACGGACTGCCGGTTCACCTGGACGGCGCGCGTCTGTGGAACGCGGCGACGGCAGCCGGGGCTGCCGAAGCGGAGTTCGCAGCGTACGCCGACACTGTCATGGTCACTCTGTCGAAAGGACTGGGCTGTCCGGTCGGATCCATGCTGGCGGGCGATGTCGATCTGATCGACCGGGCGCGCGTTGTCCGCCGCCGACTCGGCGGATCGATGCGTCAGGCGGGTATCCTCGCGGCTGCCGGCCTGTATGCGCTCGAGCACCACCGCGCGCGTCTGCACGACGATCATGCACGCGCACGTCGACTCGCTGAGCTGACGCGCGGCATCGCAGGGATCAACGTGATCGAGCCGGAGACGAACATCGTGATGTTCGACATCGTGAAGCCGGGGCTCGCCGCGGCTTCCCTCATCAGGGCGCTCGGCGAACGTGGGGTGCTGCTGGCGGAATTCACGGCGACGCGCGTGCGTGCGGTGACGCATCTCGACGTGGACGACGACGCAATCGGTCGTGCGGCAGAGGCGATCGCAGCGGCGCTCGGCTGACCCCTCGCCCAGTCCCGTCATCGCACCGGTATGAAGAACGGCGCGCCGGGCTCGATGCCCGGCGCGCCGTCTCCGTCCGGCCCGATCAGCTGATCAGTTCGACTTCGCCTGTGCGTTCTTCCGATCCACGATCGCGAACAGGTCCTGCTGCGTGCGGCCCTGCTGTAGCAGGTCCACCGCGGCGCGGACGTGCGCGTCCTCGGGAGCCATGCGACGGAACGCAGCGGAATCGCCGAACGCCAGCGCAGCCACTCGCTGCTCGAGCAGCCGGTCGATGAGCGGACGCGCGGCGTCGAACTGAGCACGCGTGACCGGAATCTCTGCCGCCTCGAACCGGGCAAACAGCTCATCCCGCCACGCCGGCGTCACCGTGAAGTCCGGTGCCGCGCGGTCCTTCACCGCGAGCGCCTGGTCGTACACCGCGACGTACACCTGCGGCCCCTTCGCGCCCACCACTCGTGAGAATTCGCGCTCCGCAGCATCCATGGTGTCGAGACGCACCGTCAGATCCGGCGTGATGCCGCCGCCGCCGTAGACCACGCGACCCGCGTCCGACTGGAACTCCGGACGTGCCGCCGCGGAGTCCACCATCGGCGTGCCGTCCTCCCTGCGATCCAGCTGGATCGAGCGGCCGCTCGGCGTGAACCACTTGCCGGTCGTCAGCTTGAGCGCCCACCCGCCGTCGAGCGGATAGATCTGCTGAACGAGTCCCTTGCCGAACGACGTCGTGCCGAGCACCAGCGCACGATCATGATCCTGGAGCGCGCCGGCCACGATTTCCGATGCCGACGCCGAGTAGCCGTCCGTCAGCACGACCATCGGCAGGTCCGTCGTCAGCGTCGTGTTGCGGGCAGTGTAGACATCGGCCTTGCGTTCACGGTACTCCACGCGGGCCAGTTCCTGGCCGGCTGGCAGGAAGAGGTTGCTGATCATGAGCGCCTCTTCCAGACTGCCGCCGCCGTTGCCGCGCACGTCGAGCACGAGGGATGTCGCACCCTTCGACTGGAGAGCGCGAACGGCGTTGCGTACATCGTTGCTCGATGTCTCGTTGAAACTCTGCAGCGGGAGGTAGCCCACGCCGCCGTCCAGCACCACCGCGTACGGCACCGCCGGTACGTGCACTACCGCGCGCTTGAACCTGCCCGTGATCGGCTCGCTCACGCCCGCGCGCGTGAACGTCGCTTCGACCATCGTGCCCGCTTCGCCCACCAGCCGGCCCGAGACCTCCTCGATCTTCAGACCCCGGGTCGTTTCGCCGTTCACCGCCACGACCCGGTCACCCGCGCGCACGCCCCCGCGCTCGGCCGGCGTGTTCGGGAACACCCGCGTGACCGTGATCTGGCCGTCCTGATCCTCGATCTGCATGCCGAGGCCGCCATAGGCCGACCGCAGCTGCTCACGTGAGAACGTCGCCAACTCCTCCGGCGAATACAGGTCCGCGTACCGGTCATCCAGCCGGTCCACCAGACCCCGGGCCGCCTGTTCGTAGACCGCATCCTCCGTCAACTCGCCGATCGCCTGCGTGTTCACAATCTGCAGTACCTGCGAGAGCAGCTTCGGACCGTCATCAGGCAGCAGCCCGCGCACTGCCCAGCCGCCCGCCAGCGCAGGCAGCAGCAGGAGAATGGCGACATTGCTTCTGAGCGTGCTTCGCAAATCGACCTCTGAGATGAAGGGGCGGGTATTGCGCACCTGTCAAACAAGCTACCGCCATGCGGTTGCGCAAGTTCCCAGGGGCGAGCGGGGTGCGCGGCCGCGAGGCTGGCGGCGCGGCGTGGGCAGACGCTCAACGGAATATTCACCACAGAGCACCCGGAGCACACAGAGCGCTTCGCGGTGCTGCGTCCTGGCGTCCGGCAGCGCCGAAATCCGTTTTGTAACAATGAACGCGGGGCGCTTCCTGGGCGCGTTCGGCTTACGCAGCGGCGCCCCTCTGTGTGCTCCGGGTGCTCTGTGGTGAATATTCTGTTCGGTTGCATCGCCCGCCAGCCGTGGATGACACCCGGACGCCGTCCGTTCCGGCTATCGACTCGTCCCTACCCGGCCTTCTCCGTCCGCACCCCCGTCGCCATCTTCGGGAGTGCGCGGCCCGCCTCGGACACGAGAGGATTGCCCGAAGATCACCCGAAGAGTATATTCTCCGCGTGCATCCCCGCATGCGGTGGACGTGGATCCCAGAACAAGGTGGCAGGATGGCGACGGTCGAAGTAAGAGACGACAAGGGCAAGGCGCTGAACGTGGCCATCGCCCAGATCGAGCGGGCGTACGGCAAAGGCTCGATCATGCGCATGGGTGCGGACGGTGCCCGGGTCGTGATCGAAGCGATTTCGACGGGCGCAATGAACCTGGATGCGGCGATCGGGATCGGGGGCATTCCGCGCGGCCGCATGACGGAGATCTACGGTCCGGAATCGAGCGGCAAGACGACGCTGTGCCTGCACGTGATCGCGAACGCGCAGCGGAACGGTGGCGTGGCGGCGTTCATCGACGCGGAGCACGCGCTGGATATCGAGTATGCGCGCAAGCTCGGCGTGGACGTGGAGAATCTGCTGGTCAGCCAGCCGGACACGGGTGAGCAGGCGCTGGAGATCGCGGAACTGCTGATCCGGAGCAGCGCGGTGGACGTGCTGGTGATCGACTCCGTGGCGGCCCTGGTGCCGCGGGCGGAGATCGAGGGCGAGATGGGTGACTCGCACGTCGGCCTGCAGGCGCGGCTGATGAGCCAGGCGCTGCGCAAGCTGACGGGTGCGGTGAGCCGGTCGCACACCAGTGTGATCTTCACGAACCAGATCCGCGAGAAGATCGGTGTAATGTTCGGCAGTCCCGAGACCACCACGGGCGGCCGCGCACTGAAGTTCTATGCGTCTCTGCGACTGGACATCCGCAGGATCGGCGCGATCAAGGAAGGTCAGGACATGACCGGCAATCGTACGCGCGTGAAGGTCGTGAAGAACAAGCTGGCGCCGCCGTTCAAGCAGGCGGAGTTCGACGTGATGTACAACGAGGGCATCAGCCGCACGGGCCTGCTCGTCGACCTCGGCGTCGAGAACGACATCGTGAACAAGTCCGGGGCGTGGTTCTCCTACGGCGATGTGCGGCTCGGGCAGGGCCGTGAGAACGCCAAGCAGTTCCTCAAGGAGAGCGAGGACCTCGCCCGTGAGATCGAGGTCAAGGTCCGCGAGGCGCTCGGCACACGCGGTGTCTCGACCAACGGCAGCAGCGGGGCAGGCAGCAGCGACGACAGCTTCGACTAGAAGTCTCGAGCGATAGTCGAATACCGCCTGACAAGACGAAGGGCGCCGGAACTGGAAGGTCAGTTCCCGGCGCCCTCTGCCTTTTATGCATATCGTTCCTCGGATGAGGAAGGCCGTCCCCTACCTGCGTCGCAGCAGCGTGCCGAGCACGGCGCCCGCGCCGACGACCGCCAGACCTGCTGTGAGCAGGGTCTTGACCGGATCGCGCTTCACGGCGCGGCGTGCGCGCTCGGCGATGTTCATCGCACCGCGCTCCGCCGCCTCAATGGCGTCCGCGGAGCGCCCGTGGACCTGGGCGAACGCCCGCGTGGCCTTCACATCCGTATCGCCGGTTTCGGCACCCAGGTTTTCGAGTGAGCGGACCGCCCAGTCGTAGTGGCGACGCTCGTCATCGGCGGCGCGGGTCACCGTATCGCGGATATCGACCGGCATGTCCACCTCTTCTGCGGCGCGTGCGTACTTGTCGCGCACCTGCATCTCATTCGCCTTGAAGGCGAGGAGCACGGAGCGGTCGCTGGCGGCGGCGACGGCACTCTGCACGGCGAGCTTGAACACGCCCGAGAGATGCGGCAGAGGTATCTTCATGCCGCCGATCCGCGTGATGTGCCGCTCGAGCTCGTCGATATGGCGCTCGTGATCTTCGAGGTGCGCCTGGAGCTCGGTCTTCAGCTGGGGCGACTCGAGCTCCCGGATGGCGATGCCGTACGCAGCCACGGCGTCGTGGTCGAGCTGAAGCAGGTCATTGAGTCGGGCCACGAGCGTGGCGTCCACTGTACGGGTGTTCTCCATGGTGATGACTCCGTGATGCGGTTCTTTCGAGCGACGCCCCCGGCGCATGCCGGTCCCATCCGTTGTGCCGCCTGAGGTCCAGCAGGAAGGGCAAGCTCCGTTCCCCTCGCCGTAAACGGCCCGGCGCTGCCCTCGGTCCGGCCGAACCCGATCCCGCACGCGAACACGCTCCCGCTCCCGCTCCCGAATCCGAGCCTCCTCGTCCGCCCGCCCCCACACCCCTATATTACCGAGTTCCATACCGAACCCGAACGCGACACGATCAGGCGCATGAACTCGTCCGAAATCAGACAGCGGTTCCTGAAGTACTTCGAACGCAACGGCCACGCGATCCGGCCCAGCTCCACGCTGGTGCCGGGCGACGATCCGACGCTGCTGTTCACGAACGCAGGGATGGTACAGTTCAAGCGCGTGTTCCTGGGCGAGGAGCAGGTGCCGTTCCGTCGTGCGACGACGTCGCAGAAGTGTCTGCGCGTGTCCGGCAAGCACAACGACCTCGAGGAGGTCGGCGTCACGGCGCGGCATCACACGTTCTTCGAGATGCTCGGCAACTTCTCCTTCGGTGACTACTTCAAGCGTGATGCGATCCGGTATGCGTGGGAGCTGTTCACGGAGGAGCTCGGCATCCCGAAAGACCGCCTGTGGGCCACGGTCCACCACACGGATGATGAGGCGGCAAAGCTGTGGGAGGAAGTCGCGGGTCTGCCGCCATCGCGCATCTTCCGACTCGGTGACAAGGACAACTTCTGGCAGATGGGCGAGACGGGGCCGTGCGGGCCGTGCAGCGAGATCCACTTCGACATGCGCGCGGAGGGTGAGCGCGGCACCGACCTCGACGTGGATTCGTTCATAGCGTACGGCGATCGCGGCGAGTTCCTGGAGCTCTGGAACCTCGTCTTCATGCAGTACGACCGCTCCGCCGATGGGACGCTGACGCCGCTGCCGAAGCCGTCGATAGACACCGGTGCGGGCCTGGAGCGGCTCGCGGCCGTGATGCAGGGTGTCGACTCCAACTACAAGACCGACCTGTTCACGTCTCTGATCGATCGTGCTGTGGACATCGTCGGCGTACCTTATGTCTACGCCACGGACCAGGGCGTGAGCTACCGCGTGCTCGCGGATCATGCGCGCGCGGTCGCGTTTCTGCTCTCGGATGGCGTCTTCCCGTCGAACGAGGGTCGCGGCTACGTGCTGCGTCGCGTGCTCCGCCGTGCCGTGCGGCATGCGTGGCTGCTCGGCCGGCGCGAGCCGACGCTGGTGCACGTGGTGGACCGCGTGATCGAAGTCATGGGCGACGCGTTCCCCGACCTCGTGCAGCGCCGTGAGCACCTGCTGCGCGTCACGCAGGACGAGGAGCAGCGGTTCCTCGACACGATCGACAGCGGCATGGCGCGCTTCGACGAGCTCGCGCCGCGTCTGAATGACGCGGAGTGGCAGCGTATCCGGGAAGGTTCGCACGCACAGCCGGTGATCTCCGGCGATGACGCGTTCCGGATGTACGACACGTTCGGCTTCCCGATCGACCTCACGGAGCTGATCGCGCGGGAGCGCGGCTACGAGGTGGACTCCGGGCGCTTCGAGGAGGCCCTCGAGGAACAGCGGGAGCGTTCGCGCCAGGACCGCCGGTCGTCGGGCATCGATGCAGGCGATACCCTATCGACAGGCTGGACGGTGCTCGACGAGGTGGCGGAACAGGAGTTCGTCGGCTACGCGACGTTCGATGCGGAGACCGATGTGATCGCAGTACGCCGCGAGAACGGCCGCGTCGGCCTTCAGCTCCGCGCGAATCCGTTCTACGCCGAGTCGGGCGGTCAGATCAGCGACCGCGGCGTGGTCGAGGGTGATGGCTGGCGGGTCGATGTCGATGACGTGCGCAAGGTCGGCGGACGTACGGCCGTGCTGGGCAACGTCGACGGGGAGATGCCTGCAGTCGGAGATGCACCGCTGCCGGTCAGGGCGCGTGTCTACCCTGACCGACGCGACACGATGCGCCATCATACCGCGACGCACCTGCTGCACGCGGCGCTCCGGGACGTGCTCGGCACGCACGTCGTGCAGCGCGGATCACTCGTGGCGCCCGATCGACTCCGTTTCGACTTCGCACACCCGCGGCCGTTGTCGCCCGATGAGATCCGTGCGGTCGAAGAACACGTTAACCGTGCGATCCTGGCGGACATCGACCTGCGAATCGAGGAGAAGCCGTATCCGGAGGCGATCGCGCTCGGCGCCATGGCGCTGTTCGGTGAGAAGTACGGCGACGTGGTGCGCGTCGTGATGGTCCCCGGCGTGAGCACGGAGCTGTGTGGCGGCACGCACGTTCGGCACACGGGCGACATCGGGCTGTTCCGGATCGTGAGTGAGAGCGGTGTTGCGGCGGGCATCCGTCGCATCGAGGCCGTCAGCGGATCGGCTGCGTACCGGCGGGCGGTCGCACGCGAGGACCTGCTGGAGGAAGCGGCTGCGGCGGTGAAGACGACACCCGACGCGCTGGTCCGCCGCATCGAGCAGATGCTGGAGGAGAATCGGGAGCTGCGGCGCCAGCTGGAGCGCGCACGACAGACGGGCTCCGGCGACATTGTGAACGAGCTGATCGGGTCGGCGGCCGCGGTGAACGGCGTGAAGGTGATCGCCCGGGAAATCGAGGTCGCGGACGCGAACGAGCTGCGCACCCTCGGTGACAGATTGCGTGACCGGCTCGGGTCCGGCGCGGCGGTGCTGGCGGGCCGCGCGCCGGATCGCGTGGCACTCATCGCCGTCGTCACGGACGACATGATCAGCCGCGGCGTGCGTGCGGATGCGATCGTAAGGGAGATCGCGAAACGAACGGGCGGATCCGGCGGCGGCCGGCCGCACATGGCGCAGGGCGGCGTCGGTGATGAGTCGCAGCTGGAGGCGGCACTGGGCGGTACGGTCGAGATTGTGACCCGCCTGCTCGGTGGCGCCCGATGAGCGATCGTGCGCGGGCGTGGCTCGCAACGCGCGCCGGCGCAGTTCCGCCCGCGCTGGAAGCGCGGATGGAGAGCGCGATGGATGACGTGGTTGGCCAGGACACCGTTCCGGCCGCGCTCGCGGCTGCCGCGCGCGTGTGTATGCGCGACGCGCTGGCCGCAGGAGACGATCGTTCGGCGGCGGTGCACCTGTTGGCGGCCGACGCGCTGATCACTTATGCGTGCGAGGCGGCCGCGGACGGCAGGGACGCTGAGTTCGATGTCGTGGCGCGCGCCGCCGCGCCCGAGCGACTGGCATTGCTGCTCGACACGGACGGCCCTTCGTGAGTGATGCGGCGCGCGATGCCGTCGCTGCGCATCTGACGGGACTCGCGCGCGCCGCGACCCGCGCGGCGGACGCGCTGTGCGATGACATCGCGGAGATCGCACGTCTCGTGGGTACCGCGTTCGAGCGCGGCAACAAGCTCATGTTCTGCGGCAACGGCGGCTCGGCTGCCGACGCGCAGCACCTGGCCACCGAGTACGTGGTGCGCTTCCGCCGTGATCGCACGCCGCTCCCCGCCATAGCATTGACGACGGATACGTCGCTGCTGACGGCCGCTGGCAACGACCTCGGATTCGACGAGATCTTCGCCCGTCAGGTACAGGCGCTCGGCGTGCGCGGAGACATCCTCTTTCTGCACAGCACATCAGGTGAGTCCGACAACCTCATTGCCGCCGCGCGCGCGGCGCGCGCGGCCGGCGTCATTACGGTCGGTATGCTCGCGCGCGGCGGCGGTCGTCTGCGCGCGGAGGTGGACCATGCGATCGTGCTGCCGACCGCGGATGGCGCCCACGCGCAGGAACTGCACCTCGCCATCGGCCACGCCATCTGTGGCGTCATCGACGCCGTTGCCATGGAACGTGGCATCGTGGAACGGCCGACAGGAGAACGGGCATGAGCGGTGCGCCATCGGAATCCGCCACGATGAGGCCGGCGCCCGGGGCGATAAGACTCCTGCACGAGGCGCGTCTCGCGGAAAAGCGCCAGGCGTTGTTCTACCGCGCGCTCGCTGCTGCGGCCGAGGAAGCAAACGCCGTGGATCTGTCCGAGCGCATGAACGGGCTGCACGCGGACGAGCAGCATCATCTGTCGCGGTTGACGGTGCGGCTCGTGGAGTTCGGCGAACCGGTCGCCGACCTCGGTGCGGAGCCAGCGCCGGCGGTTGACCTGGACAGCTGGGAGGGCGTCGCCCGCGCCAGCGAAGAGGACGAGATCGAACGTTATGAGCAACTGCTGGCCGAGGCGCTGGATGAAAGGACGCGCACCATGATCGAAGAGTTCCTCACGGCTGAGCGCTCGCATGCGTCGGTGCTCGGCGGGAAGTGGATGGGGGCCTGAGTGCTCGGTATCGACCTTCTGGGGAAACGCGCCCTCGTGACGGGCGGCTCGCGCGGCGTCGGTCGCGCCATCGCGCTGATGCTGGGCCGCGCAGGAGCCCGGGTGGGTATCTCCTATCAGAGCCGGCACGAAGATGCCGCGGCGGTGGTCACGGAGCTGGAGCAGCTGGGCGTGCCGGCGTGGCGTCACTCGGGCGACCTGTCGACGCGGCGCGAGGTCGAGCAGCTGTTCCGGCATGCGCGCGAGGAGTTCGGCGGCCTGGACATCTTCGTCGGCAACGCCGGTATCTGGCCGCCCGAATACCAGCCGGTTTCTCTGATGTCGGACGAGCAGTGGCAGCGCACCATCGCGATCAACCTGGACTCCATTTTCTACAGTACGCGCGAGGCCGCGCGCATGATGTCCGACGACGGCCGGATCGTGCTGATCAGCTCGACGGCCGGGCAGCGCGGTGAAGCGGGACACGCCGACTACGCGGCGTCGAAAGGCGCTTTGATCTCGTTCGTGAAGGGCGTAGCGGTCGAGCTGGCGGGGCAGGGCACGACCGTCAACTGCGTAGCGCCCGGCTGGATCGACACGGAGATGGCGGAGCTGCCGTACGCGGGTGGCGGTCGGAGGAGGATCGAGGCAGGCATTCCCCTCGGCCGCGTGGCGAGTGCGGATGATGTCGCAGGCCCCGTCGTTTTCCTCTGCTCGGATCTGGCGCGCCACATCACGGGGGAGACGGTCAATGTGAACGGCGGCTCCGTGATGTGCGGCTGATGCAGCTCAGTCCGCCGCGCTCCGTTCTCGAGATCGCGCAGAAACTCGATCACGCCGGCCACGACGTATGGGCCGTGGGCGGCGCCGTTCGCGACGCGCTGCTCGGGACGCCGCATGTTGACTGGGACCTGGCCACGAGCGCACGACCGCACGAGGTGCGCCGGCTCTTCCGTCGCACAGTGCCGATCGGCATCGAGCACGGCACGGTCGGTGTGTTCGGTGCGGACGGCGTGCTGTACGAGGTAACGACGTTCCGGCGCGACATCGAGACGTCCGGACGCCATGCGGTCGTCGAGTTCGCGCACACGATCGACGAGGACCTGTCACGGCGCGACTTCACGTTCAACGCCATGGCATGGCATCCCATCCATGATGAGGTGCGCGACCCGTATCACGGCCTGGCCGACCTGAAGGCGGCCAGGCTGCGCACGGTCGGCGAGCCGGCCGAACGATTTGCCGAGGACTATCTGCGCGTGCTGCGCGGGCTGCGCTTTGCCGGCCATTTCGTGCTGGAGCCGGAGCCGTCCACCTGGGCGGCACTCACGGCCGCAGTGCCGCACCTCACCGTTCTCTCGGCCGAACGCGTGCGCGAGGAGCTGCTGAAAGTGCTCGGCCGGACGCCGCACGCGTCCGCCGCGCTGCTGCTTTACGAGCGATCCGGTGCACTCGCGCAGCTCTACCCGGAGCTGCAGCAGCTCGCATCGCTCACGCTCGGCGATGCTCCGAGTGACGCGTGGCGGCGGACGCTGGCGGCAGTCGATGCCATTCCGCAGACGCGGCCGCTGCTGCGGCTCACGGCGCTCCTCCATGCCGTCGGCATGCCGGCCGCCGCTTCGCGCGACCTGCGCGGCGGCTGGCGCTTCACCGGGCACGAGGTGTTTGGCGCGCGCAAGGCGCGCGAGCTGATGGAACGGCTCAAGGCATCGAACGCGGATACGGAGCGCGTCGCGACACTCGTCGCAAAGCAGTCCGATCTCTTCCCGCCCGATTCGCCGGATGCCGGCGTACGCAGATGGCTACTCCACGTCCCGCCGGCTCTCGTGCCGGACCTGTTCCGGCTGCGTATCGCGCTCTGGCGCGCAAATCCGGTCGCGCGCGGCGATGACGATCTTGCCGGTCGCTGGCGCCATGTGCGCCGCGTGCTCGCGGCCCAGCCGCCGCTGGCCACCGGTGACCTCGCGATCGATGGCGATGATCTCAAGACACTCGGCCTGCCGCCCGGCCCGCGTTACGGCGAGATCCTGCGCGAGCTGCTCGACTGTGTGATCGAGGACCCATCCCTGAACGATCGCAAGGCGCTGCTGCGCATGGTGCGCGAGATGGACGGCGACGCGTGACGCGCCGGCCGCACCCGCGCACAGGTACGACGTGACCGGCGTCCTGTTTGCCGCGCTCGCGGCGCTTGGCGACGTCGGCGGGGGCCTCCTCGTCATCTGGCGCAGCGGTCGTGACCGCGGTCTGCTCGCAGCGCTGACAGGCTTCGGCGCCGGCTTCATGCTGGCGCTCGTCATTCTCGGCATGCTCCCGCACGCGATCGATGTGCGCGGCGGGTTCATTGCCGTTCTCCTCGGCTACCTGGTCGTGCACGTGACGCAGCACACGCTCACGCCTCATTTCCATTTCGGCGAGGAGACACACACGGATGCGATGGTGTCACGCGGAATCGGGGTCTGGGCACTCGTCGGGCTGCTCCCGCACTCGTTTTTCGACGGCGTAGCCATCAGCAGCGGCTTCCTCGAGAGCGGCTCGCTCGGACTGCTGGTATTTACCGGCATCCTGCTGCACAAGGTGCCGACCGGCGTATCGCTCGGGAGCATCATGCTCGCGAGCGGCAACACACCGCAGAAGACGATCGGAGCCGTGCTCGGCATTGCCGCCGCCACGGTTGCGGGCGCGCTCATCACGCCGTTCGTTGGCACGATGGCCGCCTACGGCCTGCCGCTCGCCGCCGGTGTCACACTGTATGTCGCCGCGTCGAACCTCATTCCCGAATCACAGCATGAGCGCAGTATCGGCGTCCATGGCGGGTTCCTAGCCGGTGTCCTCGCCTACATCGCCCTTCAGATGCTCCTGCCCGACATGCCGCACTGATGGAAGATGATGAGCTGAGCCTGTTCGGAGAGGCACCCGGCGGGGGCACGCACGGGCGCGACTCCCGTTCCGCACCTGGCGGCGCTGCGGCCGGTGGGACGCCCGACTCGGCATCGCCGGCGGCGGGCACCCGCGGCGGCGCGGACGATGGCGGTGCGGACGCCGCTGCGCCGCTCGCCGCGCGCATGCGCCCGCGCACGCTGGACGATTACGTTGGACAGGAGCATCTGCTGGGGTCAGGCAAGGCGCTCCGTGAGCTGATCGAGAAGGATGCGATCGGCAGTGTCATCTTCTGGGGTCCGCCGGGCACCGGCAAGACTACGCTCGCACGGATCATCGCTGAGCGCACGCAGGCGGCGTTCGTGCACTTCAGCGCGGTAACGGAAGGTGTCGCGCGCGTACGCGCGATCATTGCCGAGGCGAAGGAGCGCCACCGCGCGGTGCAGCGTCGCACGATCCTGTTCTGCGATGAGATACATCGCTTCAACAAGGCGCAGCAGGATGCGTTTCTGCCGCATGTCGAGGCGGGCACTATCGATTTGATCGGGGCGACGACGGAGAACCCGTCATTCGAGGTAATCGGCGCGCTGCTCAGCCGCTCCAGGGTGTTCGTGCTGAAACCGTTGTCCCCCGACGCGCTGCAGGTGATCCTCCGGCGCGCGGTTGCCGACAGCGTTCATGGCCTCGGGGGCCTCCAGCTGAACGTCGATGACGATGCGTTCGAGATGATCAGTGTCGAAGCGGATGGCGATGCGCGCCGTGCGCTCAATACGCTGGAAACCGCAGCGACGCTTGCGGGTGCTGACCGACGGATCACGGTGGATCTCGCGCGCGAGGCCATGCAGCTGCGTTTCGCGCGCTACGACAAGGGCGGTGAAGAGCATTTCAACATCCTGTCCGCCTATCACAAGGCGCTGCGCGGCAGCGACGCCGACGGCGCACTCTACTGGATGGCACGCATGATCGAGGGCGGTCAGGATCCGCTGATCATCTTCCGGCGCGCGATCGCAATGGCGGCGGAAGACATCGGGATGGCCGATCCGAACGCGCTCCAGGTCGCCGTCGGCGCGCGGCAGGCGTTCCAGATCCTCGGACCGCCGGAGGGTTTCCTGCCCCTGGCCGAGATGACGATCTATCTGGCAACGGCGCCGAAGTCGAACGCGTCCTATCGCGCGCTCAACGCTGCACTCGATGCCGCGAGGAAGACGCCCGCTGCAGCCGTGCCGCTCCATATCCGCAACGCGCCCACGCGTCTCATGAAGGATCTCGGATATCACGACGGCTACAGGTACGCCCACGACTACGAGGGCAGCTTCGTCCCGCAGGAGCACCTGCCCGATGAGCTGCGTGGCGCACGGTTCTACGAGCCCGGCGCGCTCGGCTTCGAGAAGGACGTCCGCAAGCGCATCGAGTACTGGGACCGTCTCCGCCGGGAGGCCGAGTCGGAATAGTCGTCGTGCTCCGCTCGAGCGCCGTGGCGGTCCATTGACGGTCGCCAGCGGCGTGATTGCCGTGCCATGCTCGGTACAGTCGGCAATTTCGGCAAGCGGCATGTCGAATCGACAAACACACCACCTCTGAAGCGGCTGCGCATCTGCCACATCGGCGCGCGCGACGGGCACGGCCAATGCCGTGATATATCGTGGGGCGCGTCGCAGCGCCGTGCAGGGTGTGCGGCGGGCGCGCCGACGTGGAGAAACCATGGAGGTGGAGCAATGATTCCTATGACACGTGGTCGTGGTGGCTCTGCACTCGATTCGCTGCTGGGCATGAGCCGCGAGATGGACCGTCTGGCCGGCTCGATGTGGCCGGATGCGGAGAACGGCGGTCTGGTGGCCATGCCGGCGGAGGTGGTGGAGACGGACGACGAGATCCGGTTCGAGGTCGAGATGCCGGGCTTCCGCAATGAGGACCTCGATATCACGCTGGAAAACAACGTCCTCACGATCGCGGGCGAGAAGAAGGTGCAGCGCGAGGAGGGCCGGAAGGATTCGGATTACCGGCTGTTCGAGCGTCGCTACGGGCGCTATCAGCGCAGCTTCACTGTGCCGCCGACAGTGAAGGGAGACCAGTGCGAGGCTCACTACGAGGATGGAATCCTGAGTGTGCGTCTGCCGAAGTCGGAGGAGGCGAAGCCGCGCCGTATTCAGGTGAAAGCGACGAACCGCGAGAGCGGCCGTCGCATCGAGAACGCCAAGGGCTGAGACCGCCGCGCGTCGGCGGCGTGACACGCAGTGGGCCGGTGCTTGCAGCACCGGCCCTTCGTGCGCCCGTCGCGCATGTGGGTATTGAAACGAGAGCGAGGAGATCATGCTGAGAAGAGGTCGCTGGCTGGCCATCGCGCTGCTGCTGACGCCCGTCGTGGCAACTGCGCAGACGCCGGCGCAGCAGCAGGTACGCCAACGGCTTGGCGCACCCGGGATAGCGGACACGACCACGGCGATCGCCCTGTCGGCGGCGTTCCGCGCCGCAGCGGAGCAGGCGCTGCCCGCCGTCGTGTACATCTCGGTGGAACAGGCGCCGCTCAGCGCGCGGAACGATCAGATCCCGCCCGGATTCCGCGACCTGCTCCCGCCCGGATTCGGGCCGCAGCAGCCGCGCCGCGGGAGCGGCTCGGGCGTGATCGTGAATGCCGATGGGCACATCCTGACGAATAACCACGTCGTCGCGGAAGCCTCGCAGCTGACCGTGCGCCTGGTGGATGGCCGTGAGTACCGCGCTGAGGTGATTGGCGGCAATCTCGAGACCGACATTGCCGTGATCAAGATCGATCCTGCGCCGGGTGAGTCCCTGCCCACGGCGCCGCTCGGCGATTCCGATAATCTGCGCGTCGGCGACTGGGTGCTCGCGCTCGGCAATCCGCTGGGCCTGAACTTTACCGTCACAGCCGGCATCGTAAGCGCCACGGGCCGCCAGATATCGGGCGGGGATCTCCAGCTCGAGTCGTTCATTCAGACGGATGCCGTGATCAACCCGGGCAATTCGGGCGGTCCGCTGATCGACCTGTTCGGCCGGGTCGTGGGGATCAACTCGGCCATCTTCGGCAGTGACCGGTTCGTGGGTTACGGCTTTGCGGTGCCGATCACGCTGGCGCGCCGCGTAATGACCGACCTGCTCGAGTTCGGTTACCTGCGGCGCCCGCAGCTCGGCGTCGCCGTCCAGCCCGTTACGGCCACGGAGGCCGAGCTGTACGAGCTGCGCGAGGTGCGCGGTGCTCTGATCACGGGCGTTCAGGACGATCTCCCGGCCCAGCGCGCCGGCCTGCGCATCGGCGACATCATCCTGTCCGTCAACGATACACCCATACTGGACCACTCCGACCTGATCACCCGGCTCGCCGGCCTGCGCCCCAACCAGGAGGTCGCGCTAGGCGTCCTGCGTGACGGTCGACGGCAGGAAGTGCGAGTCACGCTCGGCGAATTCCCGCGTCCAGACGTGGCGGCAGGCCCGGCGCCGGAGCCGCAGCAGGAGGAGCCCGAACAGGTACTCGGGTTCGCTGTCACCGCGCTGACGCCGCAGCTGGCGCAGGAGGCGGGCTATCGGGGTGAAGGAGGCGTCATGGTGACAGGCCAGCCGCAGGGATCGGCTGCGAATGTGGTCGCGCGGGGTACCATCGTGCTGGCGATCAACGGCCGTCGCATCCGGACCCCGGGGGATGTGCGCGAGGTCGCACGCGGTATCCGTCCCGGACAGCCCGTCGAGCTGCGGGTGTTTGATCCGGAGATGGGCGAGGTGCTGCGCGTGTATCGGACCAGGCAGTAGGAGAGCGTGCTCGGCACTGGAAGAGCGGCGGGCGTCCCCGGACCGGGACACCCGCCGCTGCCTCATGACCTCTGCAAGTATCGCCGGGACCACAGAATACCGCTCTCGCACAGGCGGGGCGGGGGGTCCGGCACTTGCCATATCGAACGGCGAGTAACGTCACGTGAACCGTAACAGGGCGCCATGATGATCAGGACCCGTTCACTGCTTCTTCCCGTTCTGCTCCTCGCCGCGGCATGCTCGAGCGTGGTGCGCGAGCCAGAGGTGCGTATCGAATCGGTCCGTGTGGGCGGCATCGGCCTGCGCGGAGGCACGCTTTACGCCCAGGTGTATGTCGGAAACCCGAACGGGTTCGATCTGGAGACCCGGTCGATCAGCTATGACATGCAGGTCGAGCATCCGGACAGCGCCGGCCGCTGGGTGAGCTTCTCGCAGGGCACAGTGGAAGATCCGGTCCGCGTGCGTGGCAACGGGTCCACGATCGTCGAGGTGCCGATCCAGTTCCGCTACGACGACCTGGGTGGTGCCGTTCGCTCGATACTCGACACGGGCACATTCAATTATCGTGTACGGGGCGACGTACGGCTGTCGCAGCCGATCGGGCGCACGATCCCGTACTCGAAGACCGGGATTGTATCGCTCGCCGGCGTCCGCGACTGACGTGTCCGCCGGACTGACGCGGCGGGGGTCGCGGCAGTAGATTGAACGGACTGATTCACGGGCAGCACAAGGAGCCTGATATACTCGACACGAAGGACCCGCGGGAGCGTGCCATACTGGTGGCGGCCCCGCTGAAATCGATGCCGCTGCAGGATACCGATGAGCACCTCGAGGAGCTCGCACGCCTGACGGATACGGCCGGTGCGCAAGTGGTCGGAATGCTGCAGCAGCGCCTGGATTCACCCCACCCGAAGTTCTTCCTCGGCGAAGGCAAGGTTGGCGAGCTGCGTGAGCTGATCGCGCAGAAGAACGCGACGCTCGTCATTTTCGACGAAGAGCTCTCTCCGGCCCAGGGCAAGAACCTGGAGGACTCGCTCAAGACGCGCGTGATGGATCGCGCGGAGCTCATTCTCGACATCTTCGCCACCCGCGCGCGGTCATCGGAAGCGCAGATGCAGGTCGAGCTCGCGCAGCTGCAGTACATGCTGCCGCGGCTGAAGCGCATGTGGACGCACCTTTCACGCATCCGCGGCGGTATCGGGTTCCGTGGTCCGGGTGAAACGCAGCTGGAAACGGACCGTCGCCTGATCGGCCGACGGATCGGAGACCTGCGCGAGAAGCTCGAGGTCGTGGCACGCCGCCGCGAGACGCAGCGGAAGGGTCGTTCCGACGAGTTCACAGCCGCACTGGTCGGCTACACGAACGCCGGCAAGTCATCCATCCTGGCCGCCCTGTCGGGCTCCGACATTTTCATCGAGGACCGGCTCTTCGCGACGCTGGATCCGTCGACGCGCGTGGTCGAGCTGGAGCCCGGGATGAAGGCGCTGGTCACGGACACGGTCGGGTTCATCCGGAAGCTGCCGCATCATCTCGTCGCGTCGTTCTCGGCGACGCTCGAGGAAGCGATGACGGCGGACGTGCTGCTGCACGCGATCGACGCGTCGCATCCCGGCTGGGAGGAGCAGAAGGAAGTGGTGGAGGATGTGCTCCGCCAGCTCGGCCTGGATGAGCGGCCGACGATCCTCGTGTTCAACAAGATGGACCGGCTGACGCACGGCGAGGAGAAGGCGTTCCGCAATCGCGCGACAGCGCTGTTCGAGGAGCCGGCCGTGTTCACGTCGGCGGTCGAGGCGGAAGGCCTCGCGGAGCTGAAGGCGCTGCTGCTGTCGGAACTGCGCAAGCAGCGGCCGGAGGTACTGGTGCAGATTCCGTATGCCGACGGTGAGGCGCTGGCGACGGTGTATCGCGAGGGCGAGGTACTGAGCCGCGATGAGGATGGTGCGGGCGGCCGGATCGGCATTGTCGCGCGACTGCCGCTCGCAACGCTCGGGCGGCTGCGCCATCGCAGCGGCATCGTGGTGACGGACGCGTGAACGAGGAGTCGAGCGGGCTCGACAACGTCGTCATCGTCGGGCCGGGTCGCATGGGACTGGCTCTGGGTGCTGCCCTGCGGCATCAGGGCGCGGTCGACCGGCTCACGTATTTCGGCCGCGCGCTCGAGCCGCCGCCCCACCCGCTCTTCGATCCGCACCCGATGGCGGGTGACGTGGATACGGCGCCGGCGGGTGCCGAGTATCACATGCTGCCGGCGCTCCCGGCGCCTGGCACGACGATCGTCATCCTCGGCGTTCCGGATGATGCCCTGCCGGAAGTGGTCCATGATCTGTCGATGATTGGCGAAGCGCCTGCAGGCTGCGTCGCGTTGCACCTGTCGGGTGCGTTGTCGACGGACGCGCTGGCGCCGCTGCATCACCGGGGGTACGCCATCGGCTCGATGCACCCGCTCATGGCCGTGGCCGACCCGTGGCTCGCTGGTGAGCGCATGGTCGGCGCCGCATTCGCGATGACCGGCGAGCCGGCGGCGAACGCGGCTGCCCGGCGGCTCGTCTCCGCACTGGGCGGCGTGCCGCTCACGATTGCCGCGACGCAGCGCCCGCTCTATCACGCCGCTGCCGTGGTCGCCTCCAACTACCTCGTCGCCCTGACCGGCGTCGCGGTGCGGATGCTGGAGCAGGCCGGCGTGGATGGCGACGATGCGGTTCGCGCGCTGCTCCCTCTTCTCCGCGGCACCCTGGACAACGTCGAGCATCTGGGCGTGAAGGCCGCCGTGACGGGGCCGATCGCGCGCGGCGACGTCGATACCGTCCGCCTCCACCTGGCGCGGTTGTCGCCGGGGGATCGCGTGCTATATTCCGGCCTCGGTCTCGAGCTGCTGCGACTGGCGCGGGCAGCGGGCCTGGATGAGGAACGGGCTGCCGAGATCGAAATGCTCCTCACCGCCGGCTGATGCGTCTTCATATCAACGTCGATCACGTCGCTACCGTGCGCCAGGCCCGTCGAACGGACGAGCCGGATCCGGTGCGTGCAGCTGTGCTCGCCGAGCTCGGTGGCGCCGATGGCATCACGGTGCATCTGCGGGAGGACCGGCGCCACATCCAGGATCGCGATGTTCGCCTGCTCATGGAGACCGTGCGCACCGGCGTGAATCTGGAACTGGCCGCGGGCAGCGACGTCATCGACATCGCATGCTCGCTGCATCCGATGGCGGCCACGCTGGTACCGGAGCGGCGCGAGGAAATCACGACGGAAGGCGGTCTCGCGCTGGATGGCGAAAGCGGACGCCGCGCTGCGCAGGTGGTGGAGCGACTGCATGCGGAAGGCATCCGTACCTCGCTGTTCATCGCGCCGGAGCGATCGGTGATCGACGCCGCGGCGGCCCTGGGTGTGGCCGCAATCGAGCTGCACACCGGGGAGTTCGCGGAGGCCTTCAGGAGCGTGCACACACCGGATGGACGCGCGGCCGTGATGCATGAAGTGACGCGATTACGGCGTGCCGCGACACATGCGCACGGGTCCGGCCTCGCGGTGCATGCCGGACACGGTCTGACGTACGAGAACGTGGCGTACGTCGCCGCGATCGGTGAGATCGAGGAGCTCAACATCGGACACAGCATCGTCAGCCGGGCCATGATGACAGGCATGGAGCGGGCGGTACGTGAGATGAAGGACCTCATTCGTGATGCGCGGCGTACCGCGCTGCACGGGGACTAGACTGGATCTGCGATGGCGACGCTGAGCGAATACTTCCGGACCGAGGCGCGTGAGTTCCTCACGGCGCTCGAGCGCAGTCTGCAGCGCCCCCCAGGCCCGGACGCCGCGGAGCTGCATCGCGCCGTGCGTGGCCTGCGCGGCACTGCGCAGATGGCCCGTGAGCAGCGCATCTTCGATGTGGTGTCCGCGTTCGAGTCCGTGACGCGCGCGATCGCCGAGGGCGCACTGGCGTGGTCCGACAACGTCGCCGCGCGCGCTCGCGACACGATCGCCGATCTGCGCGTACTGCTGGATCCCACGGAGGACGACGAGCAGCTCGATGCGCGTGTGAACGAGGCGGCCGCCCGGTGGCGGGAGGCCGCCCCGGCCCCCGCAGCTGCGCCCGCAGCTCCGGTCAGCGACGGTAGCACGGCCGACTTCCGCGAGTTTGCCGCGCGCGAAGCTGCCGGCATCGCGGATACGCTCGATCACGGGATCCAGGACCTGCAGGCCGATCCCATGGACCGCGAGCCGCTGACCGCCATCCTGCGGCGACAGCGCGCGCTGCTCGGTTCCGCACGCCTGGACGAGATCCCCGTACTCGCCGACATCCTGCGCGCCGTCGAGGATCTGACGCGCGTGATCGTCAAACTTGATGTCGGTGCAAAGAAGGAATGGCTCGATATCTATCGGGTCGCGCGCGATGCGTTGCAGACCACGATCGCGCCTCTGCTTCGCGACGAGCTGCCCGAGGGGTCGCATTCCGTCAGCCGACTCCGCCACATGCGCGAGGAATTGCTCGAGCGATATGGCAGTGCCGTCGAGCAGCCGCCACCGCCGGAGGACTCGCTCGCACCCCCGACCGTGTCGCACCCCGCTGCCCCGTTTCTCTCGAGCGCGTCATCCGCGCCCGCAGCGCGGCCGCACGACGCCGCGCGCGCGCCAGCCGCACCGCCGTGGCAGCCGGGGACGCCCGCGGGTCCGGAGAATGCCGACGCGTCTGCCGACGCCGTGGTCCCCACAGCGGAGAGGCCGCAGGCCGGAATCGCGATTCCGCGAGGGGAGGCCATCGGAGCAGGGCACAACGCGGTGGATGACTCATACGAAGCCGATGCCCGCGCACGCAGTCGCATTCCTCCGGCACCTGACATTGCCGGACCGACAGCGCACTCGCCCGCGCATGGGCGCGATGCCGACATTCCTGCCGGTCACCCGCGCACCGGCGCCGCCGACGTCGCCGACGTCGCGCAAGATAGCGAGGACGTGCTCGAGCTGGGCGAGGAGAACATCGTCGGGGATGAGACGGCCGGCCCGGAGGCCGTTGAAGCGGGGGTGACGGGCGATGACGCCGTGATGGATCTGGACGAAGCGAGCGTCATCGAGGCTGATGGAGCGGCGCCGGATTTCGCTGATGATGAAGGGGAATTGCTCGAGCTCGATGCCGGAAGCGTCGTGGACCAGAGCGAGGATGTGCTGGACCTGAGCGAGGCCGGCATCGAGGAGGAGAGCGGCGATCTGGTCGAGCTCGCCGATGCCAGTGTGGTGGAGGAGAGCGAAGACGTGCTCGAGCTCGGCGATGCCAGTGTAGTCGAAGAGAGCGACGACGTCCTCGAGCTCGGCGATGCCACCGTGGTCGAGGAGAACGGCGATGTGCTCGAGCTCGGCGATGCCAGCGTGGTCGACGAGAACTACGATGTGCTCGAGCTCGGCGATGCAAGCGTGGTCGACGAGAGGGAAAACGTGCCCGGGCCGGACGCAGAAGCCGCCGTCGATGGCGGCGAGCCCGATGCGCTGCGACAGCGAGCGCTCGAGCTGCATGAGATAGTCGCACGTGCTACGGCGCACGATCCGCAGGCTCGAAGTGCGCTCGAGGAGCTGCTGACGATCCTCCGCAGGGCCCTCGGTTGAGCGCGACCACGTCACGCCGGCGCGGCCTCCTCGACTGGAAGGGGGTGCTCGGGCTGGTGATCAGCGCGGCAGCGCTCTACTTCACGTTCAGCCGAATGGAACTGCGCAGCGTCATGAGCGAGCTGCGTGCTGCCGATCCGTTCCTTTTCATACTCAGCGCGGCTGCGATCACCGGCGTATTCTGGATCCGGGCGTGGCGCTGGAAGGCCATCCTCGCCCCGGTGGCCGACGTGTCCTTCCGCTCGCGGTTCTCCGCCGTCACGATCGGCTTCATGGGCAACAACGTGCTGCCCGCGCGTGTCGGCGAGTTCATGCGCGCGTATGCCCTGTCGCGGACCGAGCCGGTGCCGATCGTGGCATCGTTCGCGTCACTGCTGATCGAGAGAATCTTCGACGGCATCTTCGTCATCGCGCTGTTGTTCATCGCGATGGCGATGCCGGACTTTCCGCCGTTCAGCGGATCGCAGGCGATCGACCTGCCGGGCGTGGACGCAACGATCACGATCGCCGGCCTGGCAAAGAGCCTCGGCGTCATCATCATCGCCGCATTGCTGGTGATCGGGATGCTGGTGGCGTTTCCCCGCAGGGCCGTAAGGACACTGGAGTCTCTAGTGCGCGTTCTGCCGCGGAAGGTGCGGCGCCCGATCGTGGATGCTCTCGAGGCGTTCCTGAGTGGTACGGGGGTCCTGCGCGAGCCGCTGCTGCTTCTGCGCATCGCGGCATGGTCTCTCTTTCTCTGGGTCTACAACGCCGTTGGTGCGTGGGTCGCTTTCCGCGCGTTCGGTTTCGACCTGCCGTTTACTGCGGCGCTGTTCCTTCAGTCAGCGATCGCGCTCGCGGTGTCCATTCCGTCGGCGCCCGGTTTCGTCGGTCCCTATCACGGGATGGTCGTCTTCGTGCTCGCGAAGTTGTGGGGTGCCCCCGCGGAGCAGGCTGGAGCCTTTGCGATCGGCTTCCACCTCGCCGGTTTCATCCCCGTGACGGTCATCGGTCTGTATTACGCCTGGCGCATGGGTCTTTCGCTCGGTGAGGTGCGCGAGAGTGAGGAGATCGTGGAGGAGGCAGTGGAACAGGAGCTCGACGTGGAGGACAGGCCGGACTCCAGCGGGCCGCGACCCTTTCCGCGCTGATGTCCGGCGACATCCCGTACAGAATCCTCGCGCATGCAAAGCTGAATCTGACGCTGCATGTGCTCGCGCGTGAGGTCACCGGCTACCATCAGATCGAGACCCTCTTCTGTGGACTCGAGTTGGCCGATGAAATAGAGATCGTGCGTACCGCGTCCGGCGTCGAGCTCGAGGTGGCGCTGCCGCCTGAAGAATCCGGCGCAGCGCCCGATCTCGGACCTCTCGAGCAGAACCTCGCTTTCCGCGCCGCATCCATGTTCGCCACTGCCGCCACCCTGGGCTCCGGAGTCCACATCCGGCTGGTGAAGCGGATCCCGGCGGGCGCCGGACTCGGCGGCGGATCGAGCGACGCTGCGGCTGTGTTGCGCGCGCTGAACGAACTCTCCGAGGGCTCGCTGTCGGACGACGAGCTGTTCGCGCTGGGTGTCCGGCTCGGCAGCGATGTCCCGTTCTTCCTCGCTGACATCCCGCTGGCGCTCGCCTGGGGCCGCGGTGAGCGCATGATGGCGCTTCCCCCGCTTCCCGCCGCCGCGGTCGTTCTGGCCGTGCCGCCCGAGCGCGTGTCGACTGCCGAGGCCTACGCAGCCCTCGCGGAGGAACGCTCCATCGCATCGAAGCTCCTTCGGGTGCCGACTACGTGGAACGATATCGCCGCTGAAGCCGCGAATGAGTTCGAGACCATAATATTCGAGAGGCACCCGCGGCTCGCGGAGTTGAGGACAGCTCTCGACGATGCCGGTGCGCTGATGGCTCGCATGACGGGCACCGGTAGCGCGGTATTCGCCGTGTTTGGTGATGTGGCGGCGGCCGATGAGGCGGCGCGTCGCGTCGAGGAGGCTCATCCGGATGTCGCGGCGATCGTCACCCGGACCCGGCTATTGAGCTGAGACGGCGGACGCGCGACTCCGACGTTGATCATGTGCAGCCATCGCGGCCTGGAGAGCCGCGGCACCGGCCGGATACGCAGCGTGAGCGGAAGAGCTGGCGGGCAGGGAACAGAAAATTCCCGGGGGTGGATTCGAACCACCATTAGCAGATCCAAAGTCTGCGGTCCTGCCATTGGACGACCCGGGAGTGCACACAAAGTAACAGGCGTGTGCGGCCGCACGAAACCCGTGGGTGGACGGGCGCCCGCCGCCACGCCTCCTCCCGTCGGACGCGGAACCCATTCTGCATATTGCTCCAACGGACCATGATGTTGCCCAACACCATGGCAGACGCCGCCGTGTCGGCGGCCCCTGGCACCGTTGCGCGCGGGATGGTCCGGACGCCCTCTGGCGCGGCGCCAGTCGGGCTGCATGGACGGCTCGGCCAAGATGCAGAATGGGTTCCGCGTCCGAAGGGGGTTCCGCCCCCGGCCGGGCGCGGCTACACTTCCCGCCATTGCCACGAAAACTCCGCCCATGGAAGAGGAGTCCGCAACATGACCGCAGTGCGCCGGACCCCGGGCCGCACCAGGGGCGACGCCATACGCCGGAAGCTGGACGTCACGTCGGCGATGTCCTGGGAGGCACTCGTCGACGCGCACGTCGATGAGGCGATGCAGTTCGTTGCGCTGGCGGCACCCTATGAGCCGATCGAGGAGGCGCTGCCGCGATATCTGCGCGAGATGGACATCCAGACAGCGATGGCCGCCGCGATCCGCACGCGTGTCCTGACCGCTGTCGAGGAAGAGCCGCCGGTCGCGCCCGGTGACCTGTTTGACGATCCGCCACTGCAGTTTCCCGGCGATGATCTCGAGGACGAGGATGTGGGCTGGAGCCTGCTGCGCAACCCCCAGCGCGTGGTGCGCGGCGTGATCCGCCGCCAGAAGCGGAGCGACGAATACGAGCGTCTTACGCAACTCGCGCTGGCGCGGGCCGAGGAGCGCGCCATTCGTACCCATATCGAGAATGCGATCGGCTTCGTGGCCCTCCTCGGCGACGAGCCGTTCGACCGCGCCATCGAGTCCTACCTGCGTTCGGTCGACGTTTCCGGCGGGCGCGCGCAGGCCGTATTCCAGCGTACGATGGCGCGCCTGGCCGACGTCCATCTGCCGCGTCGTTCAGCCGCGTCGGACCCTGACGTGGGCGAACAGCCGGACTTGCCCGAGGACCCGGACCACCATTAGCTTGCCGGGCTGTCGTGCCCCTGAGCCCTGGAACCAGCAAGTATGGTGGATCATCCCGCGCAGGCGCCCATGCTCCTGCTCTCCGGCACCGCGAACCGTCCGCTCGCGGAGGAGATCGGCAGGCACATGGGACTGCCGCTTGGCGATTCGACCGTCAAGCGCTTTGCGGACGGCGAGATCTTCGTCCGCATCAATCAGAATGCGCGCGGCCGGGATGTCTACATAATCCAGCCCACGCCGCCGTCCGCGGATCACATCATGGAGCTGCTGCTCCTGGTGGATGCTGCCAAGCGGGCATCGGCAGCGCGCGTATCGGCGATCATCCCGTACTTCGGGTACGCCCGGCAGGACCGCAAGGATCAGCCGCGTGTGGCCCTCGGCGCCAAGCTGGTTGCGAACCTTATCGAGGCCGCGGGCACGGATAAGGTGCTGGGAATGGATTTCCACACGCACCAGATCCAGGGCTTTTTCGATGTGCCGGTCGACCACCTGTATGCGGCGCCGGTGCTGACGCACTACTTCCGCAGCCTGGAGCTGGACCACCCGGTGGTGGTGGCGCCGGACGTCGGAGCAGCCAAGATGGCGCGCGGTTTTGCGCGACGCATGAACGCGAGCTTCGCGATCATCGACAAGCGCCGACCGCAGCAGAACATCGCGGAAGTGATGGAGGTAGTGGGCGAGGTGGAGGGGCGGCCGTGCATCATCGTCGATGACATGATCGACACGGCCGGCACGCTCGTCAGCGTGGTCGAGGCGCTGAAGGAGCGTGGCGCACAGAACATCTATGCGGCGGCCACCCACCCGATCCTGTCGGGTCCGGCGCGCGACCGGCTGAGCGCGTCGCCCGTAGAGGAAGTCGTCGTCACGAATACGTTGCATGTACCGGAGGAGAAGCGCTTCGACAAGCTGCGCATCCTCTCCATCGCGGAGCTGCTGGCCCGGGCCATCCGGTACACGCACTCGAATGAATCCGTCAGCCAGTTGTTTGACTAGAGGAGAGCACCATGGGTACCAA
>DATHUY010000100.1 GCA_035461765.1 Longimicrobiales bacterium | reverse complement strand
GCTGATCAGCGGATGCTGGCGGAGTTCGGTTCGACATTCATATCGGCGCGGCGGGTCGAACCCGCAGGCAGCTGAGCGGGCTGCAGGCCCGCTCGCATCACGGAAGGAGAGGCACCCGATGGCTCGGGTTTGTTACGTTTGTACGAAGGGCACCACGTTCGGCAAGAATGTGAGTCACGCCAACAACAAGACGCGGCGCAGCTGGTTGCCGAATCTTCGTCGTGTTCATATTGTCACCGCCGAGGGCGACCGGAAGCACGTTCGCGTGTGCACCCGCTGCCTCTCGGCCGGGAAGGTTCGCAAGGCGTAGCACGACAGCTACGTGCTCCTGCCGTAGCGGGAGGCGAGCCCGGCACCGCAGGTGCCGGGCTCTTCTATTTTTCAGTCCGCCGGTCGGGCTGGATCGTTGACGACGGAAAAAGGGGGCGGTTTGTTCTTCGTCGCGGCGGCTGCTGATGGTGCGGCCATGACGGTACCCGAGTTCCTGTTCCTGCTGGTTGCGATACTGGTGTCGGCGAAGCTTCTGGGCGAGCTCGCCGAGAAAGTGGGACAGCCGGCGGTCCTGGGCGAGCTGCTGGCCGGCGTGCTGCTGGGTGGATCCGTGCTCGGAATCCTCGATCCGACCATCGAGGTGATCCATTTGCTGGCGGAAGTGGGTGTCATCCTCCTGCTGTTCCAGATCGGCCTCGAGACGAGTCTGCCGCGTCTGCTCAAGGTGGGACCCGCGGCAGCGGCGGTCGCGGCGACGGGCGTCATCGTCCCCTTCGTGCTCGGGTATTACGTCTCGCTCGCCCTCGGCCTGGATGTCCTGCCGGCGGTAGTCGCCGGTGCGGCGCTGACGGCGACGTCGGTCGGGATCACGGCGCGGGTACTGTCGGATCTGGGCCGGCTCCAGGAGCCGGAGAGCCAGATCGTCCTCGGCGCAGCGGTGCTCGACGACATCATCGGTCTCATCATCCTCGCCGTAGTGTCCCAGGTTCTGGCGGGCGGTGACCTGACCGCGGGAAGCGTCGGTGTGATCACGCTCGTCGCATTCGGGTTCGTCGTGGGTGTCGTCGTCATTGGCGGTTTCATCATGCCGCCCGTGTTCAACTGGCTGTCGCGCGTGGGCAAGGAAGAGACGCTCGGTACGATGGCCCTGGCGTTTGCGTTCCTCGTCGCGTACCTCGCCAATGAAGTCGGGTCGGCCCTCATCATTGGCGCATTCGCCGCGGGCCTGGTGCTCGGACCGACGCCTCACGCGCATGTCGTCGAGCACGGCGTGCTGCGCCTCAGCATGCTGTTCGTCCCCATCTTCTTCGTGTGGGTCGGCGCTGCCGTCGACGTGAGCACGTTCACTGATCCGCAGGTGCTGCTCATTGGCGGCTCGCTGATCGCCGTGGCGATCCTCGGCAAGTTCGTCGCCGGATACGCACCGTTCTGGTTCAAGGGCAGGAAGGCGGTGATCGGGGTGGGTATGATCCCGCGCGGCGAGGTCGGTCTGATCTTCGCGCAGATGGGACTCACGAGTGGAGTTCTGAGCAGCGGCCTCTTCAGTGCAGTCACTCTGATGGTCATGGTGACCACGTTCATTGCGCCTCCGCTGCTGAAAGTGCTCTTTCCTCCGCGCACCGACGTTCCGCAGCCTCCGCTCGGCGGTGTTGCGGAAATCACCACCCAGGCGTGACCGCATGCACGTTCGCGGGAGGGCATGACAGCGGACGCACTGCCGCTCCGGGGGCTCAGCGTAGCGGTGACGCGTCCGGAGGATGACGCCGACGAGCTGGCCGATCTGCTCGAGCGCGCCGGCGCGGTGCCCGTGCTCATCCCCCTGACGCGCATTCTTCCTCCCGTCGATGATGCCCCGCTGCGACGCGCTGTGGCCAACGCAGCCGCTTACGGCTGGATCATCTTCACCTCCGCGCGCGCGGTGCGCGCGTTCGGGGCCGTCGCCGCGCCGGAGTCGCCGGGTCGGCTGCGGGCGCGGATCGCCGCAGTGGGGCCGGCCACGGCCGCGGCTGTGCACGCGCTGACCGGTTGCGCCCCCGATGTCGTGCCCGACCGGTCCACGGGCGCCGGCATCGTTCCGGCTCTGCTGGAGCGTGGCCCTCTTCGGGATGTCCGCGTGCTCTGGCCCCGCGCCGAGACGCCGCGCCCGGAGCTGCCCGCGGCGCTCCTGGGCGCCGGCGCCGCGCTCGACGACCCGATCGCGTACCGCACACTGCCGGATCCGGCCGCGGCCCGCCGGCTGGCCGATCTGGCCGCCGCCGGGCGCATCGATGTCATCACGTTCACGGCGCCCTCAGCGGTCGATTCCTTTGCCGATGCGCTCGATGAGCGGGACGGGCCACGATGTTTGATCGCCGTGATTGGACCGGCAACGGCGGACGCGGTCCGGGCGCGCGGGCTCGAGGTGCATGTGGAGCCGGAACAGCCTATCATATCCGCGCTCGTCTCCGCTCTGGCCGGTTATTACATCCATGGATCCAGACGGCACCAGTGACGCGCCGGGGAGGGTGCGCACGGATCGGGCGGATCAAGAGGCAGGGGCCGCGGCATCGCGTGGATGGCATCTCGTTCCCGTAGAAGCAGTTGCGACGGTGTCCCGACCGCTGCGGGGTTTTGACCGGACCCGCGGAATGGAGTACATTTCGGCTGGGCCGCTGAAGGTTTTTGACTGGCGCGCGGGCGAGCGCCGCTGGCCGGAGTCCGGTGCGGCGGAGACGGACGGAAGGGCGTGCAGCGCCGGGGCGAAGCAGTATGGCAGAGACTTTGCGAGCGGACGAGGCGGACAGCTGCATTTCGGAGCCGGCGGCAGCGGGTTGGTTCGCGTGCTACACACGTGCGCGTCATGAAAAGCATGTGGATCGGCAGCTGCAGGAACGAGGGCTGGAGACGTTTCTGCCGCTGCTCCCGCGGGTGAGTCAGTGGAAGGATCGGAAGAAGGTCGTGGAGTGGCCGCTCTTCCCATCCTACGTCTTCGTCCGCTTCGAGCCGGCGGAAGTGCACGTTGTCGTGGGCACGCCGGGAGTGGCGGGGCTGGTGAAGACGAACGGGCGGCCTGCGCGGATCGACGAGGACGAGCTGGAGAACGTACGACGCTTTGCCCGTGCCCTGGCCGGCGGCGGCGTCGAAGTCGAGCAGGCGCCGTTTCTGGCGGAAGGTGAATGGGTGGAAGTGATGGACGGACCGTTCCAGGGCATTCAGGGGATCGTCACAGAGCGTCGCAACCGGCGGCGCGTCCGGGTGGGATTGAAGGCGATCGGACAGGCGCTGGAAATAGATATCGATACCAGAGCACTGCGGCCCGTCTGAGCGTGGAGGAGAGTGTGGAGCGGGAAGCCGGGGCGATACGGGCGCGGCCGCTGGACACAGGTCTGGGCGACCGGCGGGTCGAGCTTGCGCTCGTCACGACTGCGCCCCCGGCGGTGCGCGTCGAGCCGTTCGAGCTGCCGCCGCGCGCGCAGTGGCTGCGCACGCGCGTGGACTGGGCGGGCTTTCTGCCGGAGCGGGCGAGCGGGCGCACGTGGCGCGTGCAGCAGGTGGTGAAGCGCGGCGTGGACATTGTCCTGGCGGCTGCCGGGCTGGTGGTACTGCTGCCGCTGTTCGTGGTCGTGGCGGTGCTCGTGAAACTCAGCTCGCGCGGTCCGGTGCTCTACGAGTGGCGAGCGCTGGGCTATCGCGCCAGACCGTTCGTCGCCTATAAGTTCCGAACGATGGTGGTGGGCGCGGACGCGCGGAAGGCAGAGTACGCGGCAGCCAATGAGATGAGCGGCCCGGTATTCAAGCTGCGTCGCGATCCGCGCGTCACGCCGCTCGGCCGCTGGCTGCGGAAGTTCAGCATCGACGAGCTGCCCCAGCTCTGGAGCGTACTGAAGGGCGACATGAGCCTGGTGGGTCCGCGTCCGCCGCTGCCCGAGGAGTTCGCGGAATACGAGGAGTGGCAGTGCGGGAAGCTGGCGGTCAAGCCCGGCATCACCTGCTTCTGGCAGGTCAGTGGCCGCTCGGAGATCTCCGATTTCCGGACCTGGGCACGTCTCGACCTGCAGTACATCCGGGCGTGGAATCTGTGGCTCGATGTGCGTCTGCTGCTCCGCACGATACCTGCGGTGCTGAGCGGCCGGGGTGCATACTGATGGCGCCGATGTCGTGTCCGGAATCGACGGTGATGGGCAGGGCGGTGGAGGCGCTCGCTGAGGGCGAGCTGGCGTGGTCTGCCATGCTGGAGCGTCTGACTGTTTTTCACGACCGACGGCGTATGCCGTCCGCTGGCGGCCGCGCGTCCCTGGCGAGCACAGAAGGAGCAACATGAGTCTACGTGGAGTCAGAGTCCTGGTCACCGGCGCCGGCGGCTTCATCGGCTCGCATC
>DATHUY010000099.1 GCA_035461765.1 Longimicrobiales bacterium | reverse complement strand
AGGCGGCCTACGTTATGGCTGCCCTGCGAACCATCACAGCGAGCAGTCAGTAATGTTCTATCGCATCACGAACGGAGTCCGCATCACAGTCCGGCCGCGCTACGCGGAGGATCATTCCGATCCGGCCGAGCCGCGGCACGTGTTCGTCTATCGCATTCGGATCGAGAACGTCGGTGACCAGACGGCGCAGCTGATGTGGCGGCACTGGGACATCCACGATGATGCACTGCTGGACGATACGGAGGTGGAGGGCGAGGGTGTGGTGGGCGAGCAGCCGGTGATCGAACCCGGCCAGGTCCACGAATACGAAAGCTTCTGCGTGCTCCGGGGGACGCACGGCTGGATGCAGGGCTGGTACGAGTTCGTGCGGCCGGATGGCTCGAAGTTCCGAGCGGAGGTGCCGCGCTTCGAGCTGCTGGCAGGGGCGGCCGGTCACGGTTCCGGTCCGCCCCTGAACTAGCATGGCCTGCGGGTCTAACGGGCTGTCAGGCCGGTCATCAATCCTGCGCAGGTACCTGCGGTGTCGGTGCGGCCGAGTGTGATGCCGAGCAGGCGCTGGAGCACGGTTGCGCGCCGGTGCAGCTCCTCGGGCAGCATCGGGCCGCGCAGGGCGAGGTCGAAGAGGGCCTGTTCCGACGGGTAGCGGACGAGGGATGCCCGCGTCGTCTCGAGCCACTGCTCGTATTGCGCGCTTTGACCGAACACGACGGTGTGCGGGTTCAGGCAGCCGGCGCCGATCTGGATCGCGAGCAGGGCCTCCCAGCGCATGCCGCGCGGCAGCGCCTCGTTGGCGGTCATGGTCATGGACCGCTGGAGGAGCGCGTCGACATCACCATCCGAGCGCAGCGCACGGGTGATCCCTTCCATCCGGTCGATGCCCTCCTGCGGCCGGCGCAGCGATTCGGCCTCATCGAAACGACCGGTCGCGCGATAGAAGGACTCGAGCGCGGCGCCGCCGCTGGCGACGATGCTCGTGCCCACGAGCACGTCGATCAGGGTGGGGCCTTCACGCATGACGAGCAGCCCGATGGAGATCACTTCGCGCAGCGTATTCTCCGCCGCGGCCGCATCGCCACGCGCCATCTCGAGGATCGCCTTTGCGGTATGGAACTGGGTGGCGTCGCGCAGACCGGTGAAACGCGCGACCGGCAGCTCGACCAGGGACGCTCCCGCGAGCAGCTCGGTGCTCCAGCGCCCGCCGGCCATGTCGGCTCGGCGCGCGTGCGAGACTCGCGACAGGTCGACGAGTGCGGGGTACTGCACCACGCGCTCGAGATAGGCGATCTCTTCCTCCGTTAGAGCCGTCGCGCGCGGGATCAGCTGGGTCCCGAATGCTTCCAGGTTCGGCATCGTCACCGGCTTCGATTCGCGCGGCCAGGGATCGTACCGCCTGACCGGCTCGCGCTCGATCGGACTCCGCGAGGCGCGGGAGCCGGTGTATGCCAGGGCGTGCAGCATCTCGCCCGCCTCGAGCGGAGCGATCGTATCGTTCGCGGCGACGGCGTACGGCGCGAGCATGCCGGCCTTCGCGATCCGCGCGGCGGACGATTCCACGCGCGGCACGGCGAGCTCTCCGAGAACCGGTCCCATCGCGCTCGCGAGTGCGAGCGTAACGATCGGCACGGGCAGCAGCAGCGCCAGCGCGACGAACGCAACCGCGGTAATGCGGGCCGGCAGCGTACGGTGCGTCGCTGGCGTGAGGTGAATGAGGCGTGTTGCGCGATCTGCGCGCCAGTCGCTCACCTCGTCCAGCAGTCGCGTCTCACTCGTCCGCTCGCGCCGCCACGCGCGCGCCATGCCGCGTGTGGTGCGCGCCTCGAACACGTGAGCGATGAACGCGGCCATGATCAGCATGCCGCCGGGCACGAGAACGATCGATGTCAACAGGCCCGCACTGCTGATGATGCCGCGGCCGGCCATGATGACGCCGGCCGCGAATGCCACGGGCATCCAGATCAGTGCTGCGGCGTATCCGGTGACGGCGACGACGCGCGCCGCGAGCAGCATGCGGCGATCGCGCTCCTCCAGCGTCGCATACTGCCGTGCACCCTGGAGCAGAAAACCAGCGTCGTGCCGCGCATCACTCAGGACGTAAGCGACGGTCAGCCAGTCATGGCCGCGCTGCACCGCCGCCGCGCCGTCGAACAGCATGCGCGTCAGGCGCTCCATCCCGCCGAGCAGTATGAGGAGACCGATCATCGATGAGAACACCGGGATCCACCAGCTGCCTCCGAATACGCCAATGCTCCAGAAGTCCTGCGCACGGACCGCGAGGAGCATGGGTGTGATCATGATGCCGGTGCCGCCGGCGAGCATCACAATGGCGCGCCAGGCGAGTCCCTGCAGCGCCTCGAGCCCGGGCGGTGGCCAGCGCAGCGGCGTGCTGTCCGTGGAGCTGACCGCTGCGTCCTCGAGGAAGGTGTCGGCTTCGTACATCCGGCCTCTGGGATATTCGGTGGATTATGCGGCGGGACGGGGGAGACGGCTCTCGCGCCGCGAGTCGGCAGACATGCTGGAACTATCGCGCCAGATCCGCAGGAAGCGGCTAAGTGGGCGTCCGGCTGATGATTGCCGCTGTCAGCCGGGCCGGGCGTGGAGCGGCTGCCCGGTCAAAGAATCACCTTCCTGCGGAAAACTGTATCGCGTGCCGAGGGCAGGAGAAGAGCGTCTACTCCGGCCAGATCGACCGCCAGTAGACACGGCCGGGATGTACGGCGTGGCCTGTGAACATGCCGAACATCGCGCCCGCGCCCGCGCCCAGCCCGAGTGCGAAGAAATTCGTTGATCCGTCGTCGGGCCGGTTCCAGCGGCTCATGCCCTCTGCAGCTGCACCCGCCACAATGGCCCCTATGAGGCCACCAATGAGCGCGCCGCTTCCCTCTTCAATGCGTCGGTCGAGCGACTGGATGGCGCCCCGTTCGACCCATTCATCGCCGATGCGGTAGCGGCCGCTGGTCATGCGAATGCGTCCGGCAATCGTGTCCTGCGGCGCATCGACCGTAACCGTCCGCAGGTACCAGTTACTGCGCGCTGCGCGATCGAGCATTGACCGGGGCACGGAGTCGCGCGGTGGCGGCTCCTGTGCGGCGACGTTGCCGGTGCTCAGTGCGAGCAGGCCGACCAGAACGATTGCGGCCTTTGTCATTACGACATTCTCCGGACGAGAGGGCAGCGATGAGGCCCGGGCTGGCGGCGTGCAATGGGGGAGGACACATTGTGCACGTCAGGACGTTCGCCGCCGGCCAGGCCTCATCCGTCCGAAGTCCGGCGTACCCGCAACGACATCACCCGGAGGCACCATGCGCGCACTCACGCGCCATGTCCTGCTCGTCATACTGCTGGGAAGTATAGCGGCGCCGCGCGCGTTCGCGCAGCAGCGCAGCGAAGCGGCCGCACCGATCCCGACGATCGCCGCGAAGACCGAGGGCATGCAGCGCATCGACGGCTTCATGCCGCTCTACTGGAGCGAGCGTGACGGCAAAATGTGGCTGGAGATCCCGCGGCTGAACGAGGAGATCCTGTATTACGTTTCCCTGCCGGCCGGTGTCGGTCACAACGACATCGGTCTGAACCGTGGCGATCTGGGTCCGCGCTATGTCGTACACTTCGAGCGGGTCGGTCCGAAGGTTCTGATGGTGCAGCCGAATCTGTCGTACCGCGCGACAACGGACAACGCGATGGAGCGCAAGGCGGTCGATGATGCGTTCGCGGCGTCGATCATCTGGGGCTTCACGGTAGGCGCGGAGACGGGGGACCGGGTCCTCGTGGATGCGACGGAGTTCTTCGTGCGCGACGCGCATGGCGTGATCGGCACGCTCCGCCGGACCAATCAGGGCACGTATCGCATGGATGCATCCCGCAGCGCGTTCTACATGGACCGGACGAAGGGATTCCCGCAGAACACGGAGGTCGAGGTCACGCTCACGTTCACGAGCGATGCGCCGGGCGGGCTGGTGCGCAGTGTCACGCCGACGGCCGATGCGGTCACGGTGCGCCAGCATCACAGCTTCGTCGAGCTGCCAACGGACTACGAGCCGCGCGAAGCGGACCCGCGCGCGGGATACTTCGGGACGAGCTACGTCGATTACGCGGTCCCGATCGGCGAGGAGATGACGAAGCGGTACATCGCGCGGCATCGGCTGGAGAAGGTCGACCCGGCCGCGCCGGTGAGCGATGCGGTCGAGCCCATCATCTACTATCTGGACCCGGGCACACCGGAACCGGTGCGCAGCGCGCTCATCGAAGGCGGCCGCTGGTGGAACCAGGCGTTCGAGGCGGCGGGCTATCGCAATGCGTTCCGTGTGGAGATCCTGCCCGACTCGGCGGACCCGATGGACATCCGCTACAACGTGATCCAGTGGGTGCATCGTTCCACGCGCGGGTGGAGCTACGGCAGCTCCGTGACGGACCCGCGCACGGGCGAGATCCTGAAAGGCCACGTGACGCTCGGCTCCTTGCGTGTGCGACAGGACTATCTGCTGGCGGAGGGACTGCTGTCGCCGTACGAAACGGGCAACGAGGTACCGCCCGAGCTGGCGGCAATGGCGCTCGCGCGGCTGCGTCAGCTGAGTGCGCACGAGATCGGCCACACGATCGGCATCGCACACAACTACATCTCGAGTGCGCAGGGCGCGGGCGGTCGTGCGAGTGTGATGGACTATCCGCACCCGCTCGTGCAGCTGACGGCCGATGGCCGCATCGATCTGTCGAACGCGTACGACCAGAAGATCGGTGAATGGGACAAGATCGCGGTGGCATACGGCTATCAGGACTTCCCTGCCGGCGTCGACGAGGAGGCTGCGCTCGATTCCATCCTGGCGGACGGCGCGCGTCGCGGGCTTACGTTCATGAGCGACCAGGATGCGCGACCGGTGGGCAGTGCGCATCCGCAGACGCACCTCTGGGATACAGGTGTGAATGCAGTGCAGGAGCTGGATCGGATGCTGCGGGTGCGTGCGACGGCGCTCGAGCGGTTCGGGGAGCGCGCGATCCGCACCGGCCGGCCGCTGGCGATGATCGAGGAGGCGCTGGTGCCGCTGTATCTGCATCACCGCTATCAGACGGAGGCCGCCGTCAAGTCGGTGGGCGGTGTGTTCTACAACTATGCGCTGCGCAATGAAAATGAACCCGAGTACCGCCGCGTGCAGGCGGCTGAGCAGCGGGCTGCACTGGAGGCCGTGCTGCGCACGGTCCAGCCGGCGGTATTGAAGCTGCCGCGCAGCGTCGTGGACATGCTGCCGCCGCGGCCGTACGGGGTGGGCGGCTCGCAGGAGCTGTTCGACCGGTACACCGGACTGGTGTTCGATGCGGTGGCGCCGGCAGCGAGCGCGGCCGACATGTCGCTGTCGCTGCTGCTCGATCCGCAGCGGGCCGCGCGGCTGGTTCAGCAGAAGGCACTCGACTCGTCACTCCCCGGCCTGGAAGACGTGCTGGAGACGACGACTCGTGCTGTGATGCAGCCGCGCACGAGCGACGCGTACGAGCAGGAGATCGCGCGCGCCGTGCAGCGTGTCTACGTCGACCGCCTGATGTCGCTGGCTGCGAACGCACCGATGTCGCAGGTCCGCGCACTGGCCAATTATGAGCTGATGCGGCTGGTGGAAACGGCGATGCCGGGAGGTGGCGCCGCCCCGCAGGCCGCACACCGCATGGCGATTGCAGCGGAGATCGGTCGCTTCATGGAGCGGCCGCTGGAGCCGATCCGTCCGCCGGCGGCCGCGCCCGGCGTTCCTCCGGGGCAGCCGATCGGCATGCCTGACATGGTGTGGACGTCGCTACGCTGCGAGTGGTAGGCGGTTTCCCGGGGCAGCCACACGGGCCGGGCCGCGCCCTCGCGGTCTGGCCTTTGCCACAGTGCGGGCGTCGATCTCCCGACTCCCTTGATCCGTGACAATGACACCGCTTCAGCAGAATGACCCGTTCGTCGGGCCAGGCGAGGTCCCGGCCCTGTGCCGCGCCATCGACTGGGCAGCCACGCCACTCGGGCCTGTCGAGCGGTGGCCGTCGGCGCTGCGTGGCGCCGTGCGCACCTGCCTCGAGTCGCCGTTCCCGATCAATCTCTGGTGCGGCGACGAGCTGGTCCTGATCTACAACCAGGCGTATACGGCGGTGCTGGGCAGCAAGCACCCGGCGTCTCTCGGTCGACCCGGGCCGGAGGTATGGGCGGAGATCTGGGACGCCGTCGCACCCATGTTCGCTCAGATCCGCGCCGGTGGCGCTCCCGTGTATGCGGAGGATGCGCCGTTCGTCGTGCAGCGCGTCGGTGATCCACAGGACGTGGCGGACAGTGAGCCCAATGCCTGGTTCACGTTCGCACTGAGTCCGGTGCGCGACGAGGAGGGCCGGATCGTGGCGATGCTCAACGTCGTCTCGGAGACGACGGCCCGCATCCGGGCCGAGCGGGAGCTCCGGATCTCGCGCGCGAACGCCGAGCATGCGGAAGAGCGCCTGCGCGAAGTGTTCACACAGGCGCCTGCGTTCATGGCGGTGCTGCGCGGCAAGGACCATGTCTTCGAGTATGTCAATTCGTCCTATTACCAGCTCACGGGCCATCGCGACCTCATCGGCAGGCCGCTGCTCGAGGCGCTGCCGGAGATCCGCGGGCAGGGCTTCGACGAGCTGCTCGACGAGGTGGTCGCGACGGGGGTGCCGTACGTGGGTCGCGAGATCGCGGTCAGCCTCGTGCAGTCGCCGGGCCGGGAGCCGGAACAGCGCTATCTCGACTTCGTTTACTACCCGATAACGGAAGCGGACGGGACACGGTCGGGCGTGGTGGCACACGGGTCGGATGTGACGGACCATGTCATGTCGCGCCGGGAGGCACACCGCGCGCGACAGGAGGCGGAGGAGGCAAGCCACGCGAAGAGCCAGTTCCTGGCGAACATGAGCCACGAGATCCGCACTCCGATCAACGCGATCATCGGCTACACCGACCTGCTCGCGCTGGGTATCACGGGTCCGGTCACCGACGATCAGCGTGCGCAGCTCGAACGCGTGCGCAGCAGCAGCCAGCATCTGCTCGCGATCGTCGAAGATGTGCTGGACGTGGCAAAGGTCGAGGCCGGCAGGATGGACGTGGAGCGAGAGCACTCGTTCGTGGCGGCGACCGTGAGTGCCGCACTCTCGCTGATACGGCCGCAGGCGGCGGAGCGTGACATCCAGATCGTGGACGACTGCTCCTCCGACCCCACGACGTCCTATCTTGGAGACGAGGCACGTGTGCGCCAGATCCTCGTCAACCTGCTGTCGAACGCGGTGAAGTTTACCGAGCGGGGCGGTCAGGTCCGGGTGAGTTGTGGCATCACCGAGAGTGCCCTTCCGCAGCTGGACGCCGCCGGCGACGGCCCACTGACGTACGTGAGTGTGGCGGATACGGGCATCGGCATTGCGCCGGAACACGTTGGCCACGTGTTCCAGCCGTTCACGCAGGTCGAAGGCGGCACCACGCGCTCGCGCGGCGGCACGGGACTCGGCCTGACCATCAGCCGCCACCTCGCCCGCCTGATGGGCGGAGATCTGACGGTCGAGAGCGAGCGGGGTCGCGGGTCGACGTTCACGCTCTGGCTGCCGAACGAAAGCACATCGCTGGATGAGGCAGCGCTCGAAGCCACGGTGGATGCAGCGCCGCGAAACCTCGCCGCCGCGGGCTACGCACTGCAGCGGCAGATCTCCACGGTCCTGGATCGATACATGAAGCGGCTGCAACGCGAGCCCGGGATCCCGGCGGAGGGTCTCGGTCAGGCCGATCTCGAAGACCATGCCTCCACGTTTCTCATCGACATTGCGCAGTCGCTCGTGGCGATAGAAACCAGCCAGGCCGTGCCGGATAGACTGCTTCAGGATGGCAGCGAGATCCAGCGTGTGGTCGCCGAGCTGCATGGCAGACAGCGCGCACAGCTGGGCTGGACGAGCGGCGCTCTGACGCGGGAGTGGGCCATTCTGTGGCAGGAGATCGAGAGCGCGGTTCACCGCGAGGTGCCGCCGGGTGTGGACATCGAAGGGGCGCTCGACCTGCTGAAGCGGTTCCTCGATCGTGGCGAGCGCGTCAGCGAGCGAAGTCGCCGGAGCATGGGAACGTCCTAGAGCGCTGGACCCCGCTCGCACGATGATGTACGATCAAGGCAGTACCTGAACCCGGGTTGAGTACATGGACCAGACGGCCCTTTCCTCCGCACGCATACTCATCATCGACGATGATGAAGCAATCATTTCGCTGCTCGAGCGGATCCTGCGTCGAGGTGGTTACGAGAACGTGCGCAGTGCGACGGATGCCCGTCTCGCACTGCCGCTGTTTCGCGATTTCGAGCCCGACCTGGTCCTGATGGACCTGCGCATGCCATTCCTCGACGGCATCAACGTGATGCGTCAGCTCCGGCAGAGGAATACACCCGGGGAATTCCTGCCGGTCGTGCTGTTGACGGGTGACACGACTCCTGAAGCGCGCGAGCTGGCGCTGTCGGCCGGCGCGAACGACTTCCTGCTGAAGCCGTTCGACCCGACGGACGTACTCCTGCGCATGCGCAATCTGCTGGATCTCCGAAACCAGTATCGCGAGGTGCACGCGCAGGTGGAGCGCCACCAGCGGGAGATCCGCGAAACGCAGATCGAGATGGCGGAGCGTCTGGCGCGCGTTGCAGAGTATCGCGAGTCGATGGACGGCTCACTGCCCGCGCAGTTCGGCATGCTGTGCGCGGGCATAGCTGAAGAGCTGGACATGACGGAGGAGCAGGTCGACCTCATCCGCTATGCCGCGCCGCTGCACGACATCGGGATGGTCGGCATGCCGGAGATCCTGGTGAAGCCCGGCAGCCTCAGCCTCGAGGAGCTGGACCTTCTCAAGACTCATACGTCGATCGGCTCGCGCGTATTCAGCGGCAGCAGCTCGCCCATCCTGCGGATGGCCGAGGAGATCGCACTGTACCATCACGAGAACTGGGATGGCACCGGCTACACGCCCGGCCTCGCCGGAGAGTCCATCCCGCTGCCCGCCCGCATAGTGGCGGTGGTGGACACGTTCTTCGCCATGACGCAGGACCGGCCGTATCAGAAGGCGCGCTCGATCGATGAGGCGCTGACGTGGATCGATGAGCAGGCCGGGCGCAAGTTCGACCCGTCCGTGGTGCGTGCGTTTCAGACCGTGTATCCGAGAATCAGCCTGCCGTTGCTCGGGTCCTGACCGGACCTGTCGCGCTCACGTCGTTTCACTTTGCGCGCGCGTTTCGAATACATGCTCGAGGGCCGCAGCAACGGCCGGATCGAAGTGCCGCCCCGCCTGTGACGTGATCTCGGCCAGCGCCTGATCGGCCGGCATCGCATGCTTGTAAGGACGCTCGTGAGTGAGCGCGTCATAGACATCGGCTGCACAGACAATCCGCCCCGACAGAGCGATCCGCTCACCCTGTGCACCGACCGGGTAGCCTGACCCATCCCAACGCTCGTGGTGGGAAAGCGCGATCTCGCGTGCCAGCACGAATACGGGTGCCTGGCTACCGGCGAGGATCGACCCGCCAATGGTGGTGTGTGTCTTCATGACATCGAACTCTTCAGGTGTAAGGCTGCCCGGCTTCATCAGGATGGCGTCGGGAATGCCGATCTTGCCGATGTCGTGCAACGGAGCAGCATTGCGGATCAGTTCCACCTCGAGGGGATCCCACCCGAGCACGTCGGCGATGTCCGCCGAGAGGCTGCCGACACGCTGCGTGTGCTGACCGGTCACATCGTCCCGGAACTCCGCAGCCCGCGCCAGGTGCTCGAGGGCTTCACGACGCGACTCTTCCAGCGTGCGCGTACGTTCGCGCACCCGCGCCTCGAGTATGCTGTTGGTGTCGAGCAGGCGCCGGTTCAGCAGTCGCGTGCGCAGCAGGTTGCGGATGCGGAGAAGAACCTCGGCCACATCGAACGGTTTGGTGAGGAAGTCGTGAGCTCCGAGATCCAGGGCGCGCCGACGGACCTCCGGGCTCACATCGCCGGTCAGCATGATCACGGGCAGAAACTCGGCTCCGCCGTCCTCCTCGCGGATCCGCTCGAGGAAGTCGAAGCCGCTCGTACCGGGCAGGTGGAGATCCATCAGTATGAGGTCGGGCGGCAGGGTGGCCCATACGTCGAGCGCCATTTCCGCGTCACGCACCCCCGTAACGTGACCGAACCCGCTGCTTCGCAGCATTCGTTCGAGTACCCTCTGCACCTCGGCGTCATCCTCGACTATGAGGATTCGCGTGGAGGCGAACCAGTCCCGTTCCCGATTCATCGGCCTCCGCGTCAAGAGGATTTGATTGGCCGGCCGCCGAGCGTCAGCCGTCGAGCAGGGAAATCTGGGCGCGTCCGAGGGAGGGCACCTCGTGGCATGCCCGGCAGCGAGCCTCATAGGATTCAAGCCCGCCAACCTGGATGGTCGGGCCCTCTGCGGGCGCAGGCCGCCCGTTGATGAGTCGCTGGTTGCGCGTGGCCAGCTGACCGCACCTCACGCAGATCGCCTGGAGCTTGTCGATCCGCTCCGCGACAGCCAGCAATGCGCCGATCGGACCGAACGGCTCCCCGCGGAAGTCCATATCGGTTCCTGCGGCGATCACGCGTATCCCCGCGTCCGCCAGGGCGTTGGCCACGTCGACGATGCCGTTGTCGAGGAACTGTACCTCATCGATGCCGACCACGCCCGTTCCGGGCCGTAGCCGCTCCATCACCTCGACGGAGCTCGATATCGGTTCCGACTCGATGCGGCCGCCGTTGTGCGTGCTCACCATCTGGAGACCGCCGTAACGCTCGTCCAGGTGGGACTTGAAGACCTGTACCTGGTGGCGGGCCAGCGTAGCCCGGCGGATGCGACGCAGCAGCTCCTCCGACTTGCCGCTGAACATCACGCCGCTCACGACCTCGATCCAGCCACCCTTTCCTGCGTAATCCATGCGTGATTCTAGTCGTGCCCGGCGCCGCTCGTCCAGCCGGAGTCGCGAAGCCCCGCTCCGTGCGCCGCGCCCCCGGAGGGCGCACGGTCTTCTGCCGGCAAATGTGGCCGCATCCGCAACTTAGAAGCGGGACTGTGGCGGGGGCTCCCCAGTCCGACCACTCGCAAGTCCTCTGGAGGCTTGACTTTTCGCCGTTCCGCCATGAATGTTTCACGGCAGTAACCTGCCAAATAGCGGAAGCAAAGTCGACGGACTGCTGGTTCCCCCCGGCGCTCCGAACATTCCACGTGTCGGCGCAACAGGCATCGACACAGGCCGGCCCGTACCAATACGGGCCGATTGCACCTCCGCAGGGGGAACAGGGACACCGATGGACAAACCCGCCGTGTCGACGATGACCACGCAGCGGATCGACCGCCTGCTCCGTTCCCTGGTGGGCGTGTCCGATGTGCGCATGCTGTGGCGTACCCATACCCTGCGCGCCGTGCACATCCTCCGTGATCGCAACACGCAGCCGCATCAGCTGATCCGCAACATCGTCTCCGGCCTCCAGGCAGGATTCGGCGTGCAGCTGCTGCCGACGCAGATACACGTCCACGACGATTCAGCGCTGTTCGAAGCGATGGACCTGGTGGGCGAAGTGCTGGGCGACGGCGCGCCCGTCGACGCCGCGAGCGAAGACGATGCTGCGCGCAGCGGACCGCGCGAGCACGGTCATGCGAACGGAAACGGTGGCGCGAAGGCGGCGGATGCGGCGAAAGAGAACGGGAATGGCAGGAAATCCAGCGGCGGCAACGGCGTGGCCACGAACGGCAAAGGTGGGGGCTACGATTCTGCGGGAAACGGCACGACCAGCCGCAACGCCACTGGCGAGACGGGCGGCGGTGACCGGCGTGCGCTGAGACACCGCGATGCACCTGAAGCGGGCACCATTGTGGCCCGCCCCTCCAGTGCGCCAGCAGAGATCGTCGCGGCTGCTGCAGATCTGGTAGCGCGCCGCCGGAACAACGAGATCGCTGATGGACTGACGCTTGAGCGCATCGATGTCGACCGACGCGGCGGCACGCTGCGCTGCCGTACCGTGCTCGCGCTCGGCGAACGGCGGTACTCTGCAATCGCGGAGGTGCCTGACAGCCCCTCGGCCGAGGCCGAACTGGCCGCGCGCGTGGCTGTGGATGCGCTGCGCGCCGGCGGTCTGACAACCGCGATGCTGGATGGAGTGGGCTTCATCACGATTGCGAAGACGAACTACTGTGTGGCGACGGTGCGCGAGGCGGGCAGC
>DATHUY010000098.1 GCA_035461765.1 Longimicrobiales bacterium | reverse complement strand
CAATCAACTGGCACTGGCTGCGTAAGTAACCCTTACGCGCCCGTTTCCTGAGAGGCCGGGCCTCGAGGCGTTTCAGGGAGCGTCGCTCAAATCGGGCTGGTCCATGGGAGCTGCTCTGCGGAGCATGGACGAGACAGTAGCGGAGCTGGTTCGTGAGGGGCTGTCTACCGGCCGATGATCGAACGAGAAATACAGAACGGTAGAATACGCACGTAGACGTTTCGAGGGATCTATTCGCGGACGCGGGTTCGACTCCCGCCGGCTCCACTTGATGTAAATGGCGGCGTGACAATGAGTTAGCAGCTCATGTCACGCCGCCGTTTTGCATGGCAACGTTGCTACTCACGCCGTCGGCTTTACGTGGGCATCGACCGAACCGGTTCGTTGGGCTCGCCGGCTGGTTCGGACGCGCTCCACGACTCGTCGTCAGTCGGGCCGAAGCGTTTGCGCCGGGTCCAGCCGGCCCGCGCGCCACGCAGGCACGAGGCTCGCCGTCACGCCGGTGACGAGCAGAACCCCGGCAGCCCATATCAGTGCCACGGGATCGTAGGGCGTAACGTTGTAGAGAAGCGATTCCACGATACGGCCGAGCGCGAGCGACACGGCGATCCCGATCGCCACGCCGATGGCGACGACGCGGAGCCCGGATGCAATGATCAGCCCGAGGATGTCCAACGTCCTCGCGCCGAGTGCCATACGCACGCCCATCTCGTGCGTGCGCTGGCTAACGGCGTACGCCATCACACTGTAGACTCCGATCACAGTAACGATCAGAGCGAGCAGGCCGAAGCCGGTAAAGAGCTGCGCACCGAGCCGCCAGGGCCGAAACTGCGGTTCCAGCGCCTCGCTCATGCGTCGAATCGTCACGTCCCGCGGGCGGTAGCGGCCGCTCAGCTCTGCGCGGATGGCATCGCCCAGTGCTTTCCATCGGCGGCTGTCCACGCGCATGAGGATTACACCGCCGACCGCATCGGCCTCACGCGGGAGGAAGTAGTGGAGCGTCGGCTCCTCGATGATAGCGCGACGCCGGGAGTCCTCGGCCACGCCGATGACCTGCTGGCATTCCGCACCGGGCTCACCGAGTACGATGCACTTGCCCACAGCGCTCTCCTGCGGCCAGAACATCCGCGCCATCGTCTCGCTCACCACCACCACGTCGCGCTCGCCTTCGGCAAACGCGCGACCCTCGAGCATACGCATTCCCGCGACGGCGAAGAACTCGGGCGACACGGTATTGTAGGCCGGGTATGCCGCCGGATCGAACGCGGGCAGGGAGTCGCGGCCCGGCAGGAACACTCTCATCAGGGATGATCCCATCATCGGCGGAACGCGGGCGAGCGCAGTGCCAGATACACCCATGCCCGCGAGCCGGGACGCCACCTCCTCCAACCGTTCGGGCGCGCCCGCGCCCGATGGATTCCGCAAGCTCACCCATGCCAGCTCGTCGACGTCGAAGCCAAGCCTCAGGTCCGACACATTGCCCAGGCTGCGCACGAACAGTCCGGCTCCCATCAGCAGGATCACGGCGAGCGCGGCCTGCCCCGCCAGAAGCCCGGAGCGCAGTGCAGCGCCCCGTCGGCCGCCTTCGCGGGACGTGACACTGAGGCTCCTACCGACGGCGCCGCCCCACGACTGCAACGCTGGCATCAGTGCAGCGAGCAATCCCACAACCGTCGCGCTGGCCAGTGCGAACATTATCGCCCGCACGTCCAGCGCGTCGCGCGCCCAGTGTATGTCAGGCAGCAGCAGTCGGCGCAGGACGGTGCCTCCCCACGCCGCCAGCGGCACGGCGGCCACTGCGGCCAGCGCGGTCAGAACCAGCCCCTCGGTGAGGAACTGCGATACCAGCCGCGCGCGGGAGATTCCAAGCGCTCGCCGCACGGCGATCTCGTGACGCCGGCGGGCCGCCCGAACCAGGAGCAACCCCCCCACGTTGGCCCCCGCAATCAGGAGCACGATCAGGCTGACGCCAGCCATGCGCTTCGAAAGGGAAACGGCCTGGTTCTCGTGCGCCGTGCCCGCACTGGCGCCGATCCCGCGCGCCGCGATGATGGACCCGGGGACGACCACGTTCGTCGAATCGGGAGTGCCGCCCTGCGGCGGCAGCACCTGCCGGTGGTACCCGGCCGTCGCTCTGGCGGCGAGCTGCTCGTCCGCATGTCCCTCGGGCAGGCGCGCGACGGCCTGGAGATAGTTGCCGATGAACTCGTACCACGGCAGTCCCAGCTGGCCCTGAGCCGGGAAGGTACCCAGGGGCAGGAACACATCGGTGTAATTCAGATCGAGACCGGTGAAGCCCTCGGTCGTCACGCCGATCACCGTGTACTTCGTGCCGTCCAGCTCGAGACTCCGGCCCAGGACGTCCGGTGCGGAGGGGAACGCCCGCTCACGGAACGCGTGCGAGATCACCGCCACCGGCACCGCCACGTTCACGCGCGCCTCTTCCTCGCCGAAGAGCCGTCCACTGGCCGCCTCTACCTGCAGCACCCGGAAGTAGTCGTGCGTGACCCAGGACACCCGTACGGGCAGCTCGCCGTTTTCCTCCCCGAGAGTGTGCTCGGCGGATGGCGTCCACGCCGCGAGCTGGCCCTGACTTCCCAGCGCATCGTCCACAGCCGAGAAGGCAGGGTAGTTGAAATGCGGGAAGACCATGCCGGGGTTTAGCGGATGGTGCGGCATCTGGATGTAGAGGCGGCGCAGGCTGTCGGGTTGACCCACTCCGGCGGGCGGCTGTCCGAACAGTTGGTCGAGAACCGAAAAGACCGCTGCGTTCGCCCCCACACCCAGCGCCAGCGTGAGCACCGCCATGAGCGCGAAGGCGGGTGACCGGATCAGGCCCCGCGTAGCATAGTGCAGGTCCTGGCGCAGTCCGTCCAGAAGTCGCGTTGACATGGAACGCTCCCGGTCCGAGAGGGCAATGGTTGACGAGCCGTGGAGAAGGGTCTGGCGGCGCAGAGGTTTCCCTTCGGGCGCCATGTTCATCAGTTCCATGTCGCGGTGGAAGCGCCGTTCCTCCGCCTGCTCACGGCTGTAGGCCGCCGCGTTGAACAGCACATACAGCCGGTGCCGGAGCCCATCGACCCAGGACATGCAGTTCAGCCCTCGGCCATCACCCGCCCGATCGCCCCCGTCACGCGCTCGTAATCGGCGAACTTCGCGTCGAGCTGTCGCCGTCCCGAAGAAGTGATCGTGTAGTAGCGCGCGCGCCGGCCGGTCGGCGACTTTCCCCATTTCGCCTTCACGAACCCTTTCCCGAGCAACCTCTCGAGCGCCGGATACATCGAGCCCTGCGGCACAGTGAGCACGCCGCCCGAACACTGCTCGATGTGCTGGGTCACGCCATATCCGTGGAGCGGCCCCAGGGTGAGCGTGCCGAGGATGAGCATCTCCAACGTGCCGGGCATCAGTTCGGCAGCAGCTGGCGAATCGCGGCGTTCAGTCACATTGACCAGGAAGGTCATAGGAAGATAGTCTACACAAAGGGAGTCTGACTATGATGTATGGCGAGGGCGGTGTCAAGGATCTTGCTTCGCAGCCGACTCAAGCGGGTTACCCGCGACCGGTCGGAGCGAGGGGCTAGTGTGAAATGGAGTGCGCCGTTGGCGCGGACGGCGGGGTGCGGTTTCGGCCGTTGCTGGCCGGGTCCGCCGCCCGCGCACCGCGTCGGGAGCAGGCGGGGTTATGGTGCGTCGCTCTGGCCCTGTGGGGACTCCTTCCACTGGCGCCCTGAGCGCTGAGCTGGTCCACCCACCCGAATGTGGTCGCCCGCGGGCACCAGCAACCTGATAGCACGGCTGCGCCGAGCGTGGTTATACTGGGAGACGTGGATCTGACCTGATGAGCGACAGGAGCCGCAATGAAGTACCGGGTACTGATCGAGCAGGATGAAGACGGGTTCTTCGTGGTCGAGGCGCCGGCCCTGCCTGGCTGCATCAGCCAGGGCGACACGCGAGAAGCTGCGCTCGCCAACATCCGGGAGGCAATCGCCGCGTACCTGGAAAGCCTGAAGGAACACCAGGAGCCGGTCCCCCCGTCCATCCACGAGGAGATCGTCGAGGTCTAGGTGGCGGATCTGCCAGTCATCTCAGGACGCGAGGCAGTCCGCGCGTTCAGGAAAGTGGGTTACGCGACAGACCGTCAGAGTGGGAGCCATATCATCCTGAGACAGGCGGAGTCTCCTCACCGCCGTCTGACCGTTCCTGACCACAAGGAGCTGAGAAAGGGAACGCTGCGGGCGCTGATCCGGCAGGCGGGCCTGTCGGTCGACGAGTTTGTGGCGTTGTTGTGAGGAGGTTACAGTCGGGGGTAACACTGGCGAGTGCTACGGTCCCGCAAGCCCCTGTCATGCAATGAGATAAGTCGCTTCGGCCGCCTGGGGTCGGCCGCCCGTTCGACTCCCGCCGGCTCCATGAAAGCGCCCGGCTCTTGAAAGAGAGCCGGGCGCTTTGTCATCCCGGTGCTCGACTCCGTCTCACCCACGACACGGGGCGACGCAATGTTCCTCTTGCGCAATCGGCGCCCCTGATATATCGATTGTCTGTATAGCAACCATCTGTACTACCAC
>DATHUY010000097.1 GCA_035461765.1 Longimicrobiales bacterium | reverse complement strand
CCTGCCCGCGGCGGCGATGACGCCTTGATTTATCGCGGGAAATAGCTAAATTGGAATAGCTGAGGAGGTCGGTGCGCCCCAACCGGCGTACTGACCTTTTTCTATGTGGTGGCCTCCTGGTGCGAACGGAGGCCGTTGCCGGCAGAGGGCCGGCGCGCACGAGGCACGCGACAGAGGGTCGCGGCCGTTCATGTCAGGAGGAAGTTTGACGTTTGACGAGATGAACCTGGCGGAGCCACTCCGCCGGGCAGTGAAGGAGCAGGGCTGGGAGAGACCGACACCGATTCAGAGCAAGGCGATAGGACCCGCACGCGAAGGGCGTGACGTGGTCGGCATCGCACAGACCGGAACGGGAAAGACAGCGGGATTCCTGCTGCCGTCGCTCGAGAAGCAGCTGCACAAGGAAGGACTCCACACACTGGTGCTGTGCCCCACGAGGGAGCTGGCGGACCAGGTGATGGAGGATGCGAAGGCGCTCACGAAGCACACGGAGCTGTTCTGTGGCGTGGTGGTCGGCGGCATGCCGATGCGACCGCAGATCCGCGACCTGCGCGCGGGCTTCGACGTTCTGGTCGCGACGCCGGGCCGCCTGCTCGATCACCTCGAGCGCGGCAACGTAAAGCTGGACCAGGTCGAGACCCTGATCCTCGACGAGGCCGACCGCATGCTGGACATGGGCTTCCGCCCGCAGATCGAAGCCATCATGAAGTACATGCCGACGAAGCGGCAGACGCTGTTCTTCTCGGCCACGATGCCGAACGGCGTGCACGCGCTCGCGTTGCGCATCCTGAACGACCCCGTTTGGGTCGAGGCAGCGCCGCAGGCGACGGTGGCGGACCACGTGGAGCAGAAGGTCTACAGCGTCCGCAGCGAGAAGAAGTCGCAGCTGCTGATCGAGCTGCTGAAGGAGACGCACTGGGACCAGGTGCTCGTGTTCACGGCCACCAAGGCTGGCGCGGACGTGCTGATCGTGCGGCTCGAGCGTGCGGGCATCAAGGCGGACGTGATGCACGGCAACAAGGACATGAAGCAGCGGCGCAAGGCGCTGGAGGCTTTCGCGGACGGCAAGGTGCAGGTGCTGGTCGCGACGGACGTCGCGCAGCGCGGCCTCGACATCGAGGGCATCAGTCACGTCGTGAACTACGACGTGCCGCGTGACCCGGAAGCGTACGTGCACCGGATCGGTCGAACCGGCCGCGCCGGCGCGAGCGGCTCTGCCGTGACGTTCATGTCGGGGCTGGAGCTGGCCGCGCTCAAGGATATCGAGCGTGTGATCGGCTACAGGATCGAGCGGGTCTCGCTGCCGGAGTATGACTATGCGGGTTCGCCGGTGTCCGCTGAGGCCGAGAAGGCCAAGGCGGTAGTGAATCGCGGCGGCGGCCGGATGGGCTCGAAGAGCGCGTCGGCGCTGTCGCCCGAGCAGCTCAAGGAGCTGATGCGGGTCGGCTGATCGCAGTGCAGCCGGGGTCGTCCGGCGGTTGAGCAGGTGATGGAATGTGAGGTCCGCGGGTCGGTGACGGCTTGCGGACCTTTCTGTTGTGGAACTCGACGTTTTGTGTCGGCCTCATGCACTGGCGGCGGCCGGTTCTGCAGGTTCCCATCGGCAGGTTGTCGAAAGGCGGCTGTCGGCGAGGCGGCTGCGTCGTCTGGTCAGGGACCACAATCGTCCATTTGCTGACGAATGTGGCTGTGAATGGAGGACTCGATGCGTATAGCGCCGCCAACTCTCCAAAGACTTGTGTCTCTGCATGTGCCTTGGAATGTTGGCTGCACATGGCGCACTCAACACTCCATTCCAACCGTCCAGCGTCACCAAACGGAAGATTGTGTGCGGCCGCGGATCCACCGCCGCAGTCTCGATGTTCTTCTGGCGCCCCTTTGACCGCAATCGCACATTGACTGGTGTGCGTTGAGCCCACCCGCTCGGAGGCCACGATGGGACGACTGATTGCCGGCGTGCTGCTCGGGTATCTGGTCATGGGGTTCGCTGTGTTCACCGCTCTCTCCCTGGCCTTCATGGGCCTCGGTTCTGATCGCGCGTTCCGCCCGGGCGTCTACGACGTGTCTGCGCTGTGGGTGGTGGTCAGCTTCGTCGTGGGATTCGGTGCCGCGCTGCTGGGTGGCTGGGTTGCACGGCGCATCGCCCGCACCCCGAGCGGGCCGCTCGTGCTGGCCGTTGTGGTCGCAGCGCTCGGGGTTGCGATGGCAGTGCTCACGCTGCTCGGTGAGGCTGCCGACCCCGGGCTCCGGACGGGAGCAGTCGGCACGTTCGAGGCGATGAGCTATGCGCAGACGCCGATCTGGATCATGTTCGTGAATCCGCTCGTGGGCGCGGTCGGTGTACTGCTGGGCGGCGGCATCCTGAGCACGGGCAGCGCGAACGTACAAACCGATCCTTCTTCCGGAGCGAACGTCCACTGAAGCGATCGTCAGTGCGCGCGTCCATGGAGAGCCTGGACCACCCGGTGGCGGAGCTCCCGGGTACAGTGAGTGGCGCCATTCGCCACTGGCTGCGGATCGAGGGCGTGGCCGCACTCGTTATCGCGGTGCTGATCTTTGCGCGCCTCGAGTACTCATGGGCACTCTTTGCCATTCTGTTTCTTGCGCCGGACGTAAGCTTCGCCGGCTACCTCGCGGGGCCGCGCGCGGGCGCGGCCGCCTACAACCTGCTGCACAGTCATGCCGGCCCGCTGCTGCTCGGCATCGTGCTGCTGTCGACCGGCCACAGTCTTGCCGTCCCGCTGATCTGGGTCGCCCACGTCGGCTTCGACCGCGCGCTCGGCTACGGCCTGAAGTATCCGACCGCATTCTCGCACACTCACCTGGGTCGCATCGGGCGGTGAGCGGAGCCCGCGCGATGACGGTAGCATGCCGAGGCGCTCTCCGGACAACAAAGCCGCAATTCCTACTCTGAAGAAGGTCACGTGATGACGCTGCTGAATCCGGTCCGCCGTGCACTCGTGCTGCTGGCCATGCTCTCCATCGGTGCGCCGGCCGGCGCACAGACGACGAACTACTTCTTCCCCGACGGCCAGGAGTTCGATCGAGGGATACCGTCGCCGGAGGAGTTCCTGGGATACGAGATCGGCACGCACCACACGCGGCACGACCGCATCGTCGCTTACATGCAGGAGCTGGCGCGGCTGTCGGATCGAGCGACGTACCAGGAGATCGGGCAGACGTACGAGCTGCGGCCGATGCCCGTCCTGACCGTTACGGCGCCGGCGAATCATGCGCGGCTGGAGGAGATCCGGCGCGAGCACATCATGTCGATGGAGCCGGGCGGAACGCCGGTGCCGTCGGCGCAGCGGAAGGTGATCGTTCATCTCGGATACGGTGTGCACGGCAACGAGACGTCGTCTTCGGAGGCCGCGATGCTGACGGCGTACTGGCTGGTCGCGGGGCAGACGGCGGAGGTAGAGCAGTTCCTGCGCGACGGTGTCTACCACGTGGAGCCGGTGCTCAATCCCGACGGGCGGGACCGGCACACGAACTGGGCGAACATGCACAAGTCCGCGCCGTTCGTGGCGGACCCGCTCGATCGCGAGCACAACGAGGTCTGGCCGGGCGGCCGTACCAACCACTACTGGTACGACCTGAACCGGGACTGGCTGCCGCTGGAGAACCCGGAGAGCCGCGCGCGCATCGATTTCCACCACGCATGGCGTGCGAATGTGGTAACGGACTATCACGAGATGGGCGCCAACAGCACGTACTTCTTCGAGCCCAGCAAACCGTACAGCTCGTGGAACGCACTGCTGCCCGAGCGTCTGTATACGGAGATCACGCTCGACTTCGCCGAGCACTGGGCCGCTGCTCTCGACGAGATCGGATCGCTCTATTTCACGAAGGAAGTCTACGACAACATGTACCCGGGCTACGGCTCGAGCTATCCGAATTTCCTCGGCGGCCTCGGTCTGGTATTCGAACAGGCGAGCGCGCGTGGCCATGTGCAGGAGAGCACGCGCCAGGGCGTGCTGACGTTTCCGTTCGCCATACGCAATCACGTGCGCACCAGCATCGCGACCGTGCGCGCCGCTGTGCAGCATCGGGAGAAGCTGTTCGACTACCAGCGCGACTTCTTCGAATCGGCACTCCGTGAGGCGGAACGCTTTCCGGTGAAGGCATACGTGTTCGGCGATCCTCACGATGCCGGGCGCAATCGCGCGTTTCTCGAACTGCTGCTGCGGCACCGGCTCGACGTATATGAGCTGCCGCAGGCGCTAAGTGCGAACGGCCACAGGTTTGAGCCGGGGCGGGCGTGGGTCGTGCCGACGCTGCAGCCGAAGTACCGCATGGTGCGCTCGATCTTCGAGCGGACGAACGAGTATGCGGACAGCGCGTTCTACGATGCGTCGACATGGACGGTCTCGCTGGCGTACGGCATGCCCGACGCCGAGCTGACGGGACGCGTTCCACTGGGTGCGCGTGTGTCGGAGCCGCCGGCGCCGCAGGGCCTCGGGACCGTGCCGGCGGGCGGGTACGCGTACCTGCTCGACTGGAGCGACTACTACGCGCCGAAGGCGCTCTACCATCTGCTGTCGAACGGTGTGCACGCCGAGGCCGCATTCGAGCCGTTCACGGCGCGGACACACGTCGGCGAACGCGCGTATCCGCGGGGATCCATATCGATTCCCGTGCAGGCGCAGACCGTCGACCCGCAGCGACTGCATGAGCTGGTGCTCGAAGCCGAAGCGCTATCCGGCGTGTCGTTCCAGAGCACCGCGACGGGCTACTCGGCTGCCGGCGTGGACCTGGGCAGCGGTAACTTCCGGCCGCTGGACACACCACGCGTTTTGATGGTGATAGGCGACGGTGTCTCGAGCAGTGAGGCGGGACAGATCTGGCACATGCTCGACACCAAGTTCAGCATCCCCATGTCGAAAGTGGACGCCGGCGATTTCGGCCGTGCGGACCTGACGCGCTTTGATGTGATCGTGCTGCCGTCGGGCGGCTACGGTTTCATCAGCGGCTCGCGGCTCGATGACCTGCGCCGCTGGGTGCGTGGCGGCGGCACCCTGGTGGCGCTGCGTACGGCTGCGCAGTGGGCGACTTCCAATGATCTGACACCGAACACCGAGCTGGCCGAGGCTGCTGATACCGTGGAGCTGGGCCGGCGCAATTACGTGGACGCGGCAGCCGTGCGCGGGGCGCAGGCGATCGGTGGATCGATCTGGCTGGCGGACGTGGACACGACGCATCCGCTGGCGTTCGGGTATCACCGTCGCGCACTGCCTATCTGGCGCGACCACGGCATCTTCTTCGAGCCCAGCAGCAATCCCTACAGCACGGTCGTGCAGCTGACGGCCGAGCCGCACCTGAGCGGGTACATCTCGGCACCCAATCTGGAGCGGTTGCGCGAGTCGCCATCACTGCTGGTCGATCAGCTGGGACGCGGTAGCGTGATCCTCATGATCGACAATCCGAACTTCCGCGGTTACTGGCACGGCACCAACCGTCTATTCCTGAATGCTCTGTTCTTCGGTCGGCACGTGACCCTTCCCGCCGCACCGTGAGGGCTGACTAGCGCGCGTGCGCGAGCCGCTCGGCGATCGACGCCAGGAACTCCTGGTAACGGATGGGCTTGGCGATGTAGCCGTCACAGCCGGCAGCGCGGATCCGCTCCTCATCGCCTTTCATGGCGAGAGCGGTGAGCGCAATCACGGGTATCGGTCGCGTGGCTTCATCGCTCTTGAGCAGTGCCGTGGCCTCCAGCCCATCCATGCCAGGCAGCTGGATGTCCATCAGGATGAGATCGGGGTTCTGCTCGCGCGCGATGGTGAGGCCCGCCTCCGCGTCCGTCGCGCTCAGTACTGTGTGCCCTGCGGAGGTCAGCAGGAACACGGCGAGTGTCATGTTCGCGGGATTATCCTCGACGATGAGTACGGTCGCCATCAGGTGTGCACTCGCCGGCCTGACATGGCACGTCGCACTTCCGACGTGAAGCGCTGGCCGTTCAGGCCCGTCTTCTCCAGGATCGTCGTGACATAACCGTTCAATCGGGAACGATCATCGTCCGTGATCCGTTTGGCGGTAACGACGAGCACCGGGATGTGCGCCGTCTCCTCGTTTGCCTGAAGCGCCTCCACCACATCGAACCCGTTCACTTCCGGCATCATCAGGTCGAGCACGATCAACTGCGGCAGCTCGCGCTGTGCGATGTCGATGGCCTCGCGCCCGCCGGTGGCCCGCAGCAACGTCACGGGCATGTCCTTCATACGCACGGCAATCAACTCGACCGCGCTGGGATCATCGTCGGCCACCAGGACCTTGAGCGACTCACTTTCAGTGAGCGGCAGCAGCCCCAGGTCGGTCAGCGCTTCGTACAGGTCCTGCCGCGAGATCGGCTTCTGCATGACGGCCGAAGCACCCAGCGCCGAGCCTCGGTCCGTGTCCGCGACAATCGAGATGATGACGACCGGTATTCGCTGCAGATCCGGGAGCTGCTTGACGCGGCTGAGGAACTCCCACCCGTCCATGTCCGGCAGCATGATATCCAGCGTGATCAGCGAAACCGGCTGCTCCGCCGCGACGGCCAGTGCATCCTCCGCGGACGGCGAGTGCAGCACCTTGAAGCCTTCGGCTTCGAGCTGAACGCGGATCAGGTCCGCCGACTTCTCATCGTCCTCCACGACGAGCGCGAGTCGCTCGCCGGGTAGCACATCGATCGGTACCGCATCGGAGACCTCGACTTCTTCCACGATGCCATCACGGACGGGCAGCCACACGGTGAACGCGGAGCCAGTGCCCACTTCGCTCTCCACCGCAACGGATCCGCCGTGCAGGTCGGCCAGCAGCTTCACCATGGCGAGGCCGAGGCCGGTGCCCTCGAACTTGCGCGCCAGACCGCTGTCGATCTGGCTGAACGGCCTGAACAGCTGCTGCAGGTCTGCGGCCTCGACACCCATACCGGTGTCCCTGACACTGATCTCCAGGAACTCCTCGAAATCGTTGTCGCCGACAGGAAAGCTCCGTCCGGTCCAGCCGCTCGACAGCACACCCACCTGTGAGCGGGGCACACGGCGCCCGTGCAGCGTAACGCGGCCGCCGTCGCCGGTGAACTTGACGGCATTGGACAGGAGATTGTAAACGACCTGTTTGACCTTGCGGGCATCGGCGTGGAAGACGCCGAGCTCCTCGTGGCCGGCGAGCTCGAGATGGATTCCGCGTTCCGCGGCGTTCTCGCGAACGATCGACAGACTGTTGCGCAGCCAGGACGCGATCGGCACGGGCTCCAGGTCGAGAAGCATCTTGCCGGCCTCGACCTTCGACAGGTCGAGAATATCGTTGATCAGTGACAGCAGGTGCGTGCCGCTGCTGAAGATGTCCCCAATGAAACCGCGCTGCTGATCGGACATGTCACCGATCAGGCCGTCCCTCAGGATCTCGGAGAAGCCGATGATCGCGTTGAGCGGCGTGCGCAGCTCGTGCGACATGTTGGCGAGGAACGCGCTCTTGTGCCTGCTAGCGGCCTCGAGCTGCCTGCTCTTGCCCTCGATTTCGCGGTACAGGCGCGCGTTCTGGATCGCCAGTGCGGATTGCGTCGCGAAGGTCCTCAGCAAGTCGATCACTTCCGGCTCGAACTCGCCCGGGCTCTTCCGGTTGACGACCAGCCCGCCGAGGAGCCGATCCTCGCGCAAGAGCGGCACGGCGAGCAGCGCGCGGAAGCTCGAGCGCAGGAGGATCTCGCGGATCCGGCTCTGGTAGGCCCCTTCCACCGCGATGTCGCCGATCGCCACCGGCTCGCCGTTCGTCGCCAGCCGCCCGACGGCGCCCTCGCCCCTCGGTATGGGCTGCGAGCGAAGCGCCTCGACGAGCTCGTCGGGCCACCGGTCGGCCG